>JAYVCA010000116.1:0-4299 GCA_043750135.1 Chloroflexota bacterium
ACGGTACGCTTGGTCCGTGGCCACCGTGCTCTTCGCGTACGCGCACCCGGACGACGAATCGTTCGGCATCGCCGGCACCGCGATGAAGCTCGTCGCCGCGGGGCACACCACGGCGCTCGTGACGATGACCCGCGGCGACGCTGGGCTCTGGCACGGTCGGCCCGCCGGAGGGTGGACCAAGCCGGCCCTGGGCGACGAGCGAGCGCGCGAGTGGCAGGCCGCGGTGGACCTCATCGGCTTCCGCCACGCCCGCCTCCTGACCTGGCCGGACGGCGGCCTCGCGAGCTCGCCGGTCGAGGACGTGACCGCCGAACTCGTGGGCTTCATCCGCGAGGTGCGGCCGGATATCGTCTGTACCTTCGGACCCGAAGGTGCCGGGAGCGAGCACGACGATCATCGCGCCGCGTCATTCTTCGCCGCTCGCGCATTCGCCCGGGCCGCGATCACCGAGCAGTATCCCGACCGCGGCGCGCCGCACGCGGCGCGGCGCCTCTACTTCAACGCGTCGCCATACGACGGCGACCCGCTCGCCGTCGGTGCGATGGCTCCGACGCACATCATCGACATCTCGGGGTTCCGTAGCCGCAAGGCCGCCGCGTTCGAGTGCCATGCGACGCAGTTCAAGGATCGCGACTTCTTCTACCAGATGCTCGAGCGACGTAAAGACAGGGAGTTCTTCCACCTCGCGATCGACCGGGCCGGCATCACGCCGCGCTCGGATGACCTGATCGCCTAGGTGGCGCTCCTCACCCTTCCGCTGGTGCTTGCGGTCATCATGCTCGAGCTCGCGATCGGCGGCGCGTTCCTGCTGTGGTATCTCGACCGCACCGAGGACGCGCCGACCGGATTCCTCAAGCTCACCGCGTTCGTCGACGCCGGAGCGGTCGCGTTCGCCGGCGTGCTGCTCCCGGCGATCCCGCATGGCGCCGGTGCCGCGGACGCGCACCTCGACCCTGATCGGCTCGCGACGTTCTCGCAGCTCGTCGTCGTCGTCATCGCCCTCATCGTCGCGCAGCTCGTCGTCTCGTTCTTCCCCTGGAAGGCGGCGCGCCAGGCCGTCGGAGCGGTCACCGTGCTTGGCGGCGCAGTCTGCCTCACCTTCGCCGCGCTGGCCCGCCCGGCGATCGTCCCGCTCGATGTCTTTGCGCTCGTGGCGCTTCCGCTCGGCGCGCTTGCGCTCGGTGGCTCGGACGCGGCGATGCTCCTCGGCCACTGGTACCTCGTCACCCCGAAGCTCTCGACCGGCCCGCTCCGCCGGGCCGCGCTCGTCGTGGCCTTCGCGGTCGCGCTCCAGCTCGTCGTCGTCATCGCGGCGATCGTCCGGGGTCAGCTGTCGACGGACTGGGAGCCGGCACTGCTCGTCGCCGTCGCGCTCCGGATCGGCGTCGGGATCTTCGGGACCGGTGCTGTAGCGCTCGCCGCGTGGTGGACCGCGCGGCTGAACACGCGAGCTTCGACCGGGCTGCTCTACGTCGGCATCGGTACGGCGATCTCGGGCGAGATCAGCGCGAAGGTGATCTTCTTCCTCACCGGCGTCGCGCTCTAGCCGGTCAGCGCGCCCGCGACCGCCTTGGGTGGTGCCGGCGCGGCTCGTCCTCTTCCTCGTCGACGACCTCCCACTCGCGCGCGGCGTAGAGGTTCGAGCCGATGACGCCGCCGACAACGAGAACGATGAGGCCGGCCGCCGCGGAGAGGAGGGCTCCGGGCGAGGCGGCGGCGGCGCCCGGATCACCGGCGCGGAGCGCGGCGGACAAGACGTAGAGGCCCGCGGCGCCGAGGATGGCGATCACGTCGAGACGCGCGATGGCACGCTCTTCGCCGGGGATGTCCCGAAGCTCGGCGGCGGCGGCAAGGCCGGCGGCGAGGCTCGCCAGCGCGGTGGCGACGACCAGCCAGTAGGCCCCGACGACGTACGCGTTCGTCCGGGACGTTCCCCAGCTGAACCAGGCCATGAGGTCAAGGAGGGTCACCGCGGCACCCAGTCCAAGGGCGACGTGGCCGATCGATGGGCGGAGGGCATAGCCGAGGCGGCGACCCTGGAGGAATTCCTTCATCTCGTCGCCGATGCTAGCGGGGATCGCTTTGGGATGACGGACGACCGGCCGTCGGTGCCGGTACTCAGCAGCCGGGTTGGCCACCGTTCCCGCAGCAGCTTTGCCGGAGAACGAGGCGGCGCCAGAGATTCCGCGCGGTGACCTGCGACCGCTGGCCGAGGGGCAGGTCGCTGTCGCGAAAATTGCGCGCGAAGGCGGTCTGGTAGCGGAACGCGTGAGCGAGCCAGGCGCGCATCGCTCCTACTATCGGCCCATGTCGGGCAACGACCAAACCCCCGAGCCGGCTTCGCCGATCCGCACGGCGCACGGCGAGCTGACCCTTGCGCAGATCGCCGACGCGCTGCCATCGACCGGAGACCTGATGGCCCTGGTCGGCAGCTCGTGGTGGAAATGCGCCTACGCCGCGCGCGGCGGCAATTGGCCGCTCGCGGCGTACTTCGGGCGTCGGGTCCGGTCGCTGCAGCGGAAGCTGGGCGTGCTCCGTCCGAAGCACCGCGAGCGCCTCGCGGCCTTCGAGGCCGATCGCCTCGCCCCGCTCTTCCGGGCGATCGAGGCGACCGATCTCGGCGCGTTCGAGACGGCCTTCGCCGCGGCGACCGAGAGCGCGAACCAGAGCCATGTCGAGACGGGGTACGCCTACATCCGCTGGGTCCTGCCTGACGATCCGCCCAAGGACCTCGACCTCGGCGGGTCGGATCAGGACAGGAGCGGCGCGGGGTCGGCCCAGCCATAGCCGACTTCGTGCAGCTCGTGGCCCTCGAACAATCCGCGCTTCTCGCCGACGACGACGCCGCCCTGCGCCTCGTACCAGGCCCGTGAGCGCGGGTTGTCGTAGAGCGTCCAAATGAGGATCGGCGAGAGGCCGCGGCGCACGAGCTCGGTCGCCGCGACGCGGATGAGGGCGCGGCCGATGCCTTGCCGTTGGAGACCGTCGACGACGTAGATCGCGTAGACCTCGCCGCGGTAGATGGCGTGCCGGCCGCTCCGCTCCCGGCCGGCGGTCACGAAGCCCACGACCGCGCGCTCGACCTCGGCGACGAACGCGACGCGATCGGGCGACAAGGTCTCCAGGCCGCGGCGCCGGAAGGCGGCGTCGTCAGCCGGGTCAAGCCCATCGAGCAGCGCGTCGGGGAGGAGGCCGCGATAGGCGGTGCGCCAGGTCTCGACCTTCACCCGGGCGATCGCCGCCGCGTCGTCGGGATCGGCCCGGCGGATCAGCGGCGTCGGCCGATCCGGCCGATCAGGCCGATCAGGCCGATCAGGGGTGCGCGTCGAACCAGTCAACGATCCGCCGGCAGTGGTCGATCCGGTTCCGCGGCTTCCCGCCGCGGGTCAGCTCGTGAGTGTCGTCGGGGTACCGGACGAAGGTCGCCTCACGGTCGAGGACCTTGAGCGCGACGAACAGCTGCTCGGCCTGTTCGATCGGGCAGCGGTAGTCGTTCTCGGCGTGCAGGATGAGCAGCGGGGTCCGGATCTCGGTGACGTAGGTAAGGGGCGATCGTTCGAGGAGCTTGTGACCGTCACGCCAGGGGGTGGCATTGCCCATCTCGTCCTGCCAGAAGTGCCAGCCGATGTCGCTCGTCCCGAACGCCGAGATGTTGTTGCTGATCGAGCGCTGGGTCACCGCGGCCGTGAAGCGCCGGGTGTGGCCGACGATCCAATTCGTCATGAAGCCGCCGTAGCTCCCGCCGGTCACGTAGAGCCGGCCGGGGTCGACCCAACCGAGCCCCTCCGCGTGGTCGACGCCGGCCATGAGGTCCAGGTAGTCCTTGCCGCCCCAGTCGCCGACGCAGGCCTCGACGAATCGTTCGCCGTAGGCGTGGCTGCCTCGGGGGTTCGTATAGAGAACGGCGTACCCCCGGCCGGCGAGCACCTGGAACTCGTGAAAGTACGAGTGGCCATAGGTCGTGTGGGGTCCGCCGTGGATCTCGAGGACCAACGGCCAGCGTTGTGCGGGATCGAAGCCGCGCGGCTTGAGCAGCCAGCCCTCGATCGCCCAGCCGTCGGCGCCGCTGAACTCGACCCGCTCCGGCGCGGCGACGAAATGCGCGGTCAGGAAGGCCTCGTTCAGCCGCGTGAGCGGGCGCAGGTCCGCCGAGTCGAGCGAGCCGCTCACGACCTCCCCCGGAACGACCGCGGTCGCGACGACCGCGGCAAAGCGGCGTGTTGCGGCGTCGATCGACGCGCTGACCACCTGGTGCGCGCCGAGGGTGACCGCCCGGACGTCGCCCCCATCCGCGGCGGA
>JAYVCA010000117.1:0-10792 GCA_043750135.1 Chloroflexota bacterium
GGCTGTACGAGCGACTTTCCGCCGCTGCGCAGCCTCGACGCGGTACCGAACAATCTTCCGACCCAGCTGACGACGTTCATCGGCCGTGAGCGCGAGATCGCGCAGGGACTCGCGCTTCTTGGCCGGACCCGGCTGCTCACCCTCACCGGACCCGGCGGGACCGGGAAGACGCGCCTCTCCCTTCAGCTCGCGGCCGAGGCCGCGGGGGATTTCGCCGACGGGGCGTTCTGGGTGCCGCTCGCGCCGATCAGCGACCCCGAGCTGGTGCCGTCGACGATCGCGCACGCCCTCGGCATCCAGATCGGGGGAAAGGAACAGCCGCTCGACCGGGTCATCGAGCACGTCCGCGGCAAGCGGCTGCTCCTCGTCCTCGACAACTTCGAGCAGATCCTTCCGGCGGCGCCGGTCGTTACGTCGCTTCTCGAAAGCTCCGCGGGGCTGACGGTCCTCACCTCCAGTCGTGCGCCCCTTCGCATCTCGGGAGAGCAGGAGTACCCGATCCCGCCGCTCGATCTCCCTGATCCGGAGCGGCTCCCGTCGCTGGAGGTGCTCGCCCAATCCGACGCGGTCCGCCTCTTCGTCGAGCGGGCCCGGTCGGTCAAGCCTGACTTTCTGGTGACCGCCGAGAACGCCGCCGCGATCGCCGAGATCTGCTTCCGCCTGGACGGCCTTCCCCTTGCGCTGGAGCTTGCCGCTGCACGGGTGAAGCTGCTCAGCCCGCAGGCGATGTTGCCGCGCCTGCGGCAGGGTCTCGATCTCCTGGCATCCGGTGCCGCGGACCGGACGGACCGTCAGCGGACGCTCCGGGGGGCGATCGGCTGGAGCTACGACCTGCTCGATGATGGCCTGCAGCGGCTGTTCCGGCGTTGCAGTGTCTTTGTGGGCGGCGCCGGGCTCGAGCAGCTCGAGTCGGTGTGCGGTCCGGACGCCGAGATCGGGCGATCGGTGCTGGACGGGATCTCCGCGCTGGTCGATCACAGTCTCATCCGCCAGCTCGAGGCCGATGGCGAGTCGCGGTTCCGGATGCTCGTGACGATCCGGGAGTACGCGCTCGAGAAGCTCGCCGCGAGCAGCGAGGGGGATCTCATCCATGCCCGCCACGCCACCGCCTACCTGGAGCTCGCCGAACAGGCCGCGCCCCATCTTCAGGGGAAGGAACTCAAGGTCTGGCTCGACCGGCTCGAGCTCGAGCACGACAACCTGCGCGCCGCGCTCGAGTGCGACATCGACAGCCGGCGCGCGGAGAGCGCGGTGCGGATGGCCCACGCGCTCTGGCGGTTCTGGCAGATGCGCGGTCATCTGCGGGAAGGACGGAGCTGGGGCGATCGGGTCCTGGCCCTCGCCGACGGCCCTCCGGCGCTCCGGCTGAAGGCGCTCCAGGCTGTCGGCGGGATCGCCTACTGGCAGGCCGACGGGAAGGTCGCCGACTACTACCGCGAGGCATACGAGCTCGCGCAGAAGTCTGGCGACACCGCCGCGCGGGCCGAAGCCGCGTACAACTACGCATTCGTATTCTCGATCGAGAGGATCGGCGTTCCGGCCGATGGCGAGGCGAGCCGGCGGTACCTTGCCGAAAGCCTTGGCGGATTCCGTGAGATCGGTGACCCCGCGGCCACCGGCCGGGCGGCGTGGGCCCTGGCGATCACCTACGTGAATGGGTCGCATTCGCGAGAGGAGCTCCTGCTCGGCCGGCAGTACGGCAGCGAGGCGTTGCTCGAGCATCGCGCCCTCTCCGAGCGGAACTTGTTCGACGAAGGGTGGGATCTCCACGTCCTCGGCCTGGCCGCGCTCAAGCTGGCGGAGGTCGACGAGGCGGCAGATCGATTCCGGGAGGCACTCGGGCTCTTCGTCGCTGCCGCTGACACGAGCGGGATCGTGTTGATGCTCAGCAATACCGCTGAGGTCGCGCGCCTGCGAGGGAACCTTGAGCGCCATGATGTCCTTGTTGGCGCGTGGTCGGCGCTCTCGCAGCGGACCGGCGTCGGCCTGGTCGATGTCTACAGCGCGACCGAGGGACGCCTGAGCCCCGCCGACATCCCGGCTGAGCGCCGGCCGGCGGTCGAACGCGGGCTCTCGATGACGACCGATGCGGCGGTGGCGTACGCCCTCGAGGCCTAGAGGAGCTCCTCGTACGTCGTGATGTCGTAGTGGAAGCGGTCCGCGGTGTTGTCGAGGGCCTTGACCAGGATCTTCATCGTCTTGTTCACCGCTTCCATCCGGCCGGTGATCTTCGGGTCCTTTTGGAGGATCGTGTTCACGTCGTAGGCCGTAGCTGAGCTGAACAGCATCCGGAACATCTCGATCTCTTCGTCGAGCGTCTGGGGCTTGTCCGTCGCGCTCGAGTAGTTCTTCCACATCTGATCGACGCCCTTCGCCTCGATCCCGTCAAGCCACGCCCGCTCGCTCTTGTCGTCCACCGCGCGGTAGGAGTTGTAGACGATCTCCTTCGTGCCGGTCGGCGTGCGCCCGACCATGAGGCGGGCCATGAACTGATCGATGTCCATCCGCTCGATGACCAGGTTTTCGTCGAAGTTGCGTTTGAGCAGCATGATCGCGCTCACGCGAGCCGGCTCCATCGGGTTGGTGAACACCCGCTCCTTCGGGAAGACCGTGGTGATGTCGAGCATCGCCCGGGTGTTCTCGAACGCGAAGAACCGGCCGATCGTGGTCCGCAGCACCTCGTCGGTCATCGCGTCGAATGGCGTGGTGCCCTTCAGCTTCACGAAGACCGCCTCGATCGAGGCAGCGTTGGCGGCCATGAACTCCGGCGTCACATCGGGCGCGTTCTCGAGGCGGGACCGGATCATGTCATACGCCGCCCCAGGGAAGTTCTCGACGAGGTTCGAACGTAGGTAGAAGACCTTCTCCGAGGTGTATGCGTACGCCTCGGGGTGATCGACGTCGAGATCCTTCGCCGCGCAGGTGACCTCCGAATCGTCGAGGGCGCGGCCGACGACCGTCGTGTTCGAGCTCTTGTGGTCCTCGAGCCAGCGGTAGCACTGGTAGCCCCGGGCGACGTCCGCGCCGCCGTCGAGGACCCTCGCCGGCGACACCCTCCGCCCATCCTTCGTGGCGTAGGCGTAGCGGACATAGACCCAGTCATCGGAATGGAAGCGCGTGTTCGGGAACTCCATGACGCCGTACGTGGACGTCGATTTGCCCGTGCCGGTCGGCGCGATGTAGAGGAGGCCCTTGCCGTCCTTTGTCACCACGGCGCCGTGGATCGAATGGATCCCATACTCGACCGCGAGCTTTCGCCCGACCGCCCCGAGCACCCAGCTCTTGAGCTGCCCGTAGTAGGAGGTGTTGAAGAAGATCACGGTGTCGTTCTGGCGGCTGTAGTACGCGGCCTCGGCCTCGGTGGGAACGCGGCCCAAGGCGATGACCAGGACATCTGGCATATCGGCCGGCTTCATTCCGGTGAGCCGCTGCCACTCGTCGAGCGAGTACCAGTTGTCGCGCCAGTAGCCGATGAGGTGCTCGCTGTTCGTGATCGCCCGGACGCGCAGGCCATGGATCACGACATCGTGCACGTGGACGGTCTGCGTGCTCGTGGCGATGTGCGCTGCGGAGTTCGCGAGCAGCCGGCGGAACAGGCCCGGCGTCTGGTCGACGATCTTGTTCCCGATCGGCGTGCGCCCCTTCTGGCGGGTGATCGTGTTCGCCGCGCCGATCGGCGTTCCCGGCCACTCCGGCGCGATCGGATCGTCTGTCGTCGGGAACGTAAAGAGGTCAGGTGCGGAGGCGACGGTCATGCTGTCCTTCTCCCCGGCGCGCCGGAAGGCGGCCGTTCACACGTCGAATGCGAGGCGGATTATGGATCGAAGGCAGCCCCAGCGCGGATCCGGGCCACGATGACCGAGACCGTGGCCGCGACAGGGATGGCGAGTGCCACGGTGACCAGGAGCGGCAGCCGCGGGTCGGCCTCGTAGAGCGATCCGGCGACGATGCTGCCCACGCCGAACCCGCCGGTGTACGCGAGCTGGAACGCGGCGTACCCCACGGCGATGCGGGCGGGTGGGAGGATCCGCTCGATCGTTGCCGCGAGCACCGGGTTGGCCGCCTGGTTCGCGCCGATGAGTACGGCTCCGACGGCGACCGCGAGGTCGGCTCGCGCCGCGAGGGCGAGTGCGGCGGCTCCCGCGGTAAGCGCCACCGCCGCACCGACGATCGCCGGGACCGGGCCGATCCGATCCGCCATCCGTCCGGCGAGGGCCGAGAACACCGCCGACCCGATCGAGACCAGCGCCACGAAGATCCCGATCCGCTCGAGCGGAATGGCCGCGACATCGCGCAGGTACACGCTGAGGAGCGGTGTCGGGAGCACTGCGATGAGCGCGGCAAACGGCGTGAGGACGAGGAGGGCCCAGAACGCGCCGGGCCAGCGCTTCGCCGGACCGGTATGGGTCGCGCGGGTCTGCGTGATGAAACAGTCGAGTGCCGTCGAACCGGCGAACAAGAGGACCGCGCCGGCGAACGTCGCGCGGTACCCGTACCTGGCCGCGATGACACCGGAGAGCGGCGCGGCGACGATGATGCCGACGAAGAAGCTCCCGAACATCGTGCCCATCGCTTTGCCCAGTCTCTCCCGCGCCTCGGTCGCGGCGATGTGGGCGCTCATGATCGGTAAGCCGGCGATCGCGGACCAGTAGAGGACCGATCCGACGATCGCCAGGTGCCAGTCGGTGAGCGGGATGAATGCCGCCGCGCCGAACATTCCCGACAGGCCGCTCGCGATGAGGAGCGGCTTGCGGCCGAAGCGATCCGCCGCGAAACCCGCCGGGAGAACGAGGAGCGCGGCGATGATGTTCGCGCCCCCGATCACCAGTCCGATATCGGAGGCCGCTGCGCCGAGGTCGCCCAGATAGAGGGCCAGGATCGGTGCGACGAGCCCGAACCCGATGCCCCAGAGCAGCTGCGCGCCGGCGAGGGCCCGGGTGTCGCGGGACAGGCCTATGCCGGTGTGCGGCCCTTGACGAGCCCCTCCGCCCGGCGGATCTCGAACTCGGCGCGTGCCGCGGCCAGGAGCGCCGGATCGGTGAGGAGGTCGATGGTGAGCAGGGCCATCGCTTTCGCCGCGTCGAGCGCGTTCTCGTGCGCGAGCGGGGTCGCCGCCGCGTCGCGGAAGGCCGTCGAGTGGCCCGGGGTGCCCTCCGGTGCGATCCCGATATAGGGGTGGATCGCCGGCAGCATCTGGCTCACGTTCCCCATGTCGGTCGACCCCATCCGCTCGTCATCGGTGACCGGCCGCACGGTCTGGCCGAGCGCGCGCAGGTGCTCGGCCCACCGCGTGGCGAGGGGCGTGGAGAACACCATGTTCTCGTATCCGGAGTTCTCGTCGACCGTCACCTTCAGCTTCGTGCCGGTCGCCGTCGCCGCGCCCTCGGCGCACGCGATGAAGCGCTGGAGGACCTCGCGCTGATAGCGGCGGTCGAGCGCGCGGACGCTGAACTTTGCCATCGCATACTCGGGGATGATGTTCGCGGCACTCCCGCCGGCGGTGATGATGCCGTGGACCCGGGCCTCCGGACGGAGCTGCTGGCGCATCGCGTTCACGTTGTTGAACGTCTGGAGCACCCCGTCCAACGCGTTGATCCCGCGGTCCGGCTGGGCCGCGGCGTGCGCGGCCACGCCCCAGAACTCGACATCGACCCGGTTGCTCGCCAAAGACGTGCGGCTCGGCAGGGTGCGCGCGCTCGGGTGGACCATCATCGCCGCGTCGACGTCCGCGAAGCCGCCGGCGCGGACCAGCGCGACCTTCCCGCCACCGCCCTCCTCGGCCGGAGTCCCGATCGCGGCGACCCGCCCGGCAAGGTCGCCGATCACGCTACGCACGCCGATCGCCGCCGCGGTGCCCATCATCGCGATGAGGTTGTGGCCGCAGGCGTGGCCGATGTCCGGGAGCGCGTCGTATTCGGCCAGGATCGCGATCGTGGGTCCACCGTCCTTCCCCGCGGCCTCCGCGCGATAGGCGGTCTCGACTCCTCCGTATCCTCGGGTGACGGTGAAGCCGTTCGCTCCGAGGACCTCGGCCAACCGCGCACTGGCGCGCTGCTCTTGGTACCCCAGCTCCGGGTCCGCGTGGATCGCCTGCGAGAGCGCGATGAGCGGTTCCCGCTGGTCATCGATCGCGCGGATCGCGCGTGCGCCGAGGGAGCTCCGGTCGGCCATTCAGCTGAGCCTACGTGACGCGGTCTGAAGCGTTCTGGTGGCCGGCGATGAGCGCGAGGATGACCCGGTCCAGCGAGCGGTCAGCCTCCTCGAACAGCACCGCCGCCTGGGTGGTCTCCAGGGATCCGCGGCGCGCGACGTCGGCGATCTCGGACAGGAAGCGCGCGCGGAAGAACAGGAACGCCTGGGTCGCTTCGCCAAGTGAGAGCGTGCGGCGCTTCGCTTCGACCCCGTACTCCCGGCCGAGCGCCTCCGCCTGCACGAGGTACTGCTCACGTCCGGGTCGGCGCACGGTGTCGAGATACCCGAGCAAGAGCTCGCTCATGCGTCGGCCGCGCTCGCGGAACCAGCGCAGCGATGCCTCGTCGAACCGCTGGTGCCAGTCCTGGTCTCCGAGGTCCGAGCGGACGCGTTTCAGGAACTCCGCGGCGATCTGGTCGGGCGCCTGGCCCATCGCCGACAGCGATTGCCGCCGCGGCGTTCGCGGGCGGGGGAGCATTGCGTCGATCGATGTCCGCAGGAACCGCCGGTGCCCGCCCGGGGTGTGGAAGACATCGACCTTGCCGCGGTCGGCCCACCGCCGGAGCGTGTCGGGGTCGACCCCCAGCATCCGGCTCGCCTCGCCGAGAGTCAGCCAGGTCGCGTTGGCCACGATGCGATCTCCCGCACGGAATATCCGCGAATAGGGGTAAATCTAACGCGACCGGCCCCGGCTATGCGTCGGCGGGCGTCGGCTCAGCCTCGGCCGCCGGCTCCACGGCCGCGGCGGCCGCCTCAGGATCGCGGATGTCGTAGTGGCGGAGCGGGCCGAGCGCACTCACCGCGACCGCCGCGAGGCCAAGGGCGCCGGCCACGGCAAAGGCCGCGGACGTCCCCCGGGTGGCCGCGATCGTCGAAAGGAGGGCCGGGGACGCGGTGTTGCTGATCAGGATCAGGGTGCGGAACGCGCCGTTCACCCGGCCGCGAAGGGCCGCCGGGATCTCGCGCTGGCGCGGGATGAAGGCGTACACGATGTGCGCGCTCCAGGCGACCTGACGGCCGGTGATCGCGGCGACGACGAGCTGCCACGAGCGCGCGAACGTCGCGACGCCGCTGGACAGCGCGGCAAAGGCGACGACGAAGAGCATCGTCAGCCCGAGGGGGCGGCCGCGCGCGAGACGGGGCGCGAAGGCGGACCCCGCGATCGAGACGATGCCGGTCACCGAGAGCGCGAGACCGATCGTGCCCGCGTCGAGCCCGTACTCCTCGCGCAGCACGAAGAGGAGCAGCGTCTGGAGGCCGGCGTTTCCCAGGTTGCTGATGAACATGAGGACGAAGAGGGCCCGGAGTACGTTGTTGCCCCAGAGGTAGGTGAAGCCGTCGGTCACCTCGCTCCGCACGTTCGCCGCGTTGAGGGGTGGCAGGGCGTCGCGGTCCACGTCGTTCAGCGGCGGCATGCGCAGAAACACGGCGAGCGTCGGAAGATAGAGCAGCGCTGACAACCAGAGCGCGTTCGTCGAGCCGGTCGCGCCGCCGAACGTGAAGGCGGCGATCGCGAAGCCGCCGACCACCGGTCCGAAGATCCGCGCGACGCGGTCGGCGGTCAGATAGGTGGCGTTCGCGGTCGTGAGCTCGTCCGCGTGGACGAGGGCCGGCACGATGCTGAAGTCCGCCGTGATCCCCCAGACGACCTCGACCGTGCCGAGGAGGAAGGCGATCGCGTACAGGAGGCCGAGCGAAAACACTCCGGCGATCGCCGATGCCGGGATCGCGACGGTGAGCGCGATGCTGAGGATCGTCGTGACCGTGAGCAGCCGGCGCTTCTCCGATCGGTCGATCAGCGCTCCGGCGAACGCGCCGAACAGGATGTACGGGACCGATTGGACGACGCGAAGCGTCGCGGCGGCGCCGATGTCGTGGGTCAGGTCGAGGACGAGAAGGGGGAGGGCGAGCCGGGCGATCTCGTCGCCGATGGAGCCGCTCGTCACCGACGCGGTGAAGAGCGCGAACCAGCGATGGCGGAGCGGCCCGGTGCGCATGGTGCGACGATAACGAGATGAGCCGGGTCCTTTTCTTGTGTGGTCACAATGCCGCGCGCTCGCAGATGGCCGAGGGCTTTCTGCGCGCGTATGGCGGCGATCGATTCGTGGCCGAGAGCGCCGGGACGATCGCCGGCGGTCTACACCCGCTCGCGGTCCGGGTGATGGCCGAGGTCGGCATCGACATCTCCGGTCACCGCAGCCGGTCGGTGGATGAACTCGCCGGCGCCTTCGATGTCTGCGTCACGGTCTGCGACGCGAACTGCCCGATCCCGCCGCACGCCGGACTCCTGCTGCGCTGGCAATTCGCCGATCCGGCGGCGGCGTCCGGTACCGAGGCTGAGCGGCTGTCCGCCTTCCGCCTGGTGCGTGATGGCATCGCGAAGCGGGTTCGGGCGCTCATCCGGCTGGACGGCACGCCGGCTGCTCTTGGTGAGACCACGGTCCCGCCGCTGGCGGGCCGAACCGCAGGAGGTCGCGTCATGCCAGACATCGGCCAAGGGCTCCCGCCGCGTCCCGGCGAGATCACGCCGCCCGGCGGCGAACCCGGCAAGCCAGGCGGGCCTCCGATCGACCAGCCGCTGCAGCCGGCACCGCCGCCGCCGAAACAGGATCCCCCGCCGACGATGTGACCGTGGGCCGGAGCCGGCCCTCCTAGCGCACCGCCACCGTCGCGTGGAACGAGACGATGACCTGGGTGCAGGCCGCATCCGGCGGGCAGCGCGGTCGCCCGTCCGCAGCGATCGTCACGATGCCGGGCGCGGCCGCAGTGTAGTGGGCCTGGATCCCACCGACGAGCGTGACCGGCCCGGTGTACGGCCGCAGGATCCCAGCGGGCGCGGGTGGCTCGAGGGTCCAGTCGAGGTCCGCGCCCAGCGCGACCTGGATCGTGTCGCCGACGCGCGCCGATACCGTCGTGCCGGCGTCGGCACGGCCGACCCGCACCAGCGGCGGGCTCGCCCCCGGTTGGCCCGGTTGACCCGGTTGACCCGGTGCAACAGGCGGTCCGCCGGTCCCCGCGCCGCCGCAGCCGGCCGCGCCCAGCGTGAGCAGGAGCGCGAGCCCGAGCATCGCGGCGGGACGGATGGCTCCCATGTTCAGGATGACGCGCGCGGGCCGCCCGTGGTTCCCGCGCCGAGCCGGGCGAGGAACGCGCGGGTGCGCGCGGCGACCACCTCGCGGTCGGGTCCCGCGGTGATCGCGTGGCCCTCTCCCGGGAGGATCCCGAGCTCGACCGGTCCGCCCAGCCGGCGGGCGATCTCGCGCCCGCTGGCCGCGGGCACGTAGGGGTCCCCCGCGGCGTGCAGCACCAGGGCCGGCGCGGTGATCGAATCAAGCCGCGGCCTGACCCGTTGCATCCCGCGCACGAGCTCGGCGACCGCGCGGATGGGGATCAGGTCGTAGGTCGAGATGCCCTCGTCCGGCCTGGCGCTCCGGCCACTCCGGCCGCTCTGGTCGTTCTGGCGCCTGGCGCGCGGCGACGGCCAGCGCCGGATGACGCGCCAGCCGTACGGCGCGAGGTAAGCGAAGCGGTTCGTGACGCTGATCGCGGCGGCATACAGCAGCAGCGCGCGGACCGGTCGGCGGAGGGCGAGATCGAGAGCCATCGTTCCCCCCGCGGAGAGGCCGCCGACGATGACCGCGTCGTGATCGACCGCGAGGGCGTCGTACGCGGCCACCGCGGCCGTCATCCAGTCCTCCCAGGAGAGCCGGTCCATGTCGCCCGGCACGGTCCCACGGCCGGGAAGGAGCGGGATGTGCACCGGGTAGCCATCGGCGGCGATCGCGCCGCCCAGGACGTGGAGCTCGTTCGGCACGCCGGTGAGGCCATGGAGCAGGAGGGCCGCCTCGCGGCGGCTCCCCGCGATCCGGATGTCGTCACGCTCGCCGACCACACGTCGATGGTAGGACCGTAAACTTCGTTCACGAACCGCCGGGAGGTCCGAATGGAACGCGAGCCGCGACCGGAGCATGGTCCGAACCGCGACGACCTGAACCTCTTTCTCACGCTCTCGATCCCGATCTTCGTGACGACCGTGTCGCTCCTCTCGTTCATCGTCATCTTCGGGTCGGTGGCCGCGAAGCATTAAGCCCGACCGCCGGCACGTTCCCGGCCTCGTCCTCGCCGCTTTCCTGGCCGCCTTCGCGGCCGCCGCCGCGGCCGCGGAGTCCGCGCTCATCGGGCAGGTCGTTATCGAGGCGCTCGTTCTCGCGCTCCTCTTTGGCGTCATGGCGCGGAATGTCATCCGGGATCCCGTCCGCTTCGAGCTCGGCGCCTCATTCGCGGCCAAGCCGGTGCTCGAGATAGGAGTCGCGCTCCTTGGCGCCGCCGTCGATCTGCGCCAGCTGCTTGCCGCCGGACCGGTGCTCGCCCTCATCGTCGTGGGCGGTGTGGTCCTCGGCATCGGGTTCGGATACGCCATCGGCCGCGCACTCGGGCTGCACGCGAAGCTCGCGATCCTCGTCGCCGTGGGCAACGCGATCTGTGGGAATTCCGCGATCGCCGCGGTCGCCCCGGTCATCCGGGCCGAAAAGAAGGACGTCGCGAGCGCGATCGGCCTCACCGCGGTCCTCGGGGTCTGCCTGGTCCTCGGCCTACCGCT
>JAYVCA010000118.1:0-14267 GCA_043750135.1 Chloroflexota bacterium
AGGCAGAGGAACACCATCGCCGCCGACCAGGCCTGCGGGATGCAGGAGATGAGGTAGTCCGCCGGCCGCGCGGAATAGCGAAGATCGCGCTGGAATCCACAGAAGAGCTCGGGCAACCGTGCGTGCGGATAACGCTTCCCGGCCTCGATGAGCGCGTCGATGATCGCGGTCGCCTCCTCGCGATGGCCGTAGCGGGCGAAGCCCTGGGCGATGAGCGAGTTGTCGTGTGGCCAGACCGAGCCGTTGTGGTAGCTCATCGGGTTGTAGGTCGGATACTCGGCCGAGAGCGTGCGCACGCCCCAGCCGCTGAACATGTCGGGTGCCATGAGCCGTTCGACCACCCGACGCGCGTGATCCGGCCGCGCGATGCCGGCCCACAGCGCGTGACCGGCGTTGCTCGTCACCGCGGTCACCTGCCGCTTGTCGCCGTCGAGGGCCTGGGCGTAGCAGCCCTCGTCCTCCATCCAGAAGTCGCGCTCGAAGCGCTCGGCGAGCGCGGCAGCCTGGGTGCGCAGCTCCGCCGCGCGCTCGACGCCGCCGTCGGCGGCGTACAGATCAGCGAGCGCGGACTTCGCGGCATAGACGTACGCCTGGACCTCGACGAGCGCGGCCGGGAGCTTTGCCCAGGTGCCGTCGCGGTCGGAGAGCGATGAGGCGGAGTCCTTCCAACCCTGGTTGCGTAGCTCGCTGTGGTGGGCGCCGTACTCGACGTACCCGTCGCCGTCCGGGTCCCCGTAGGTATCGCACCAGGTGAGCGCGCGCTCGGCTGCCGGGAGGAGCTCGTGCCAGAGCGCGGTGTCGCCGGTCCACTTCACCGTCTCGGCGAAGACCAGCGCGAAGAGCGGCGTCGCGTCCACGGTCCCGTAGTACGGCCGATGCGGCACTTCGCCGAGCCGCGCGAGCTCGCCGCGGCGGAGCTCGTGGAAGATCTTCCCCGGCTCCTCTTCGGTGAACGTATCGACCGTTCGTCCCTGGTGGCGGGCGAGCAGGCGCAGCGTGCCCCGCGCGATGTCCGGGTTCCAGGCGAGCGTCTGGTAGGCGGCGATGAGACCGTCACGGCCGAACGGCACGGCGTACCAGGGGATCCCGGCGGTGACGAACGGTCCGGTCTTCTCGAAGTCGATCAGCGCGCGGAGATCGAGGGCGCTCCGCTGGATGAGCTGATCGTCGAGCGACTCTGAGCTGGTGCGGAAGCGCGTGCAGCCACGGAGAAAGCGGCGGTAGCGCGCGTTCAGGTGATCGAGCGCGTCATCGAAGCCGTGTGGCGACGGCGCCGGGCTGGCGCCGTCTTCCTTGGGCAGGACGGCGATCTCGATCGCGAGGACACCCTGTGGCGCGAGCGTGCGCTCGATGATGAACGTCCGACCCTCGATCGCCTCGGCCGCCGGGCTCATCGTGATCTCGGTCGTCCGTCGCACCCCATCACGGCCCAGATGCTCGAAGATGAGGCCGCCCTCGACCGGGCGTGGCGGGGCGTGCGGCGCGGTGAGCATCTGGCCTTCCCGGTATCCCCGAACGACGAACATGTCCCGGAACGATGCGTCGAACTCGAGCTCGATGCGGACCGGGATGGGCGAGGTGTTGCAGTTCAGCACGCCGATGCGCTCGCGGAGCCCGTCGGCAAGGAACCGGGTGCGACGGACCGAGAGCGACTGGGACGGCAAGATCGCTCGTCCCTCGCCGAGCTGCGCCGGCTGGTTCGTGAGCTGGAAGGTCCCGACGTAGCTCTGCTCGGTGTTGCCGGACAGGAGCAATGGTGGGTGGCCGTTGATGCGCAGCGCGAACCCCGAGAGGAACTGGGTGTCGTGGTAGTAGAGGCCCAGCGCGGTCGTCGTCCCGACCGGGATGCTCCCATCGTCGTTCGTGACGAGGATGAGCTCGCCTTCCTTCATCGCCGTCGCCATCGCCGTCCCCGTGTTGAGAGTCACCGGTCCTTGCTCACGGCCAGCGCTCGGCGAGATGCGACTTCGTCGCCTCGAACGCCTCGGCCTGACGCTCGACAAGCGCCTCGGATCCGGCGGTGTCGAGGTCCTTCGCCTTCTCGATGAAGGCGGCGACGCGCGCGAAGTACAGGGGCACGAGCGCACGGACGTCCTCGGTCACGCGGTCGGGATGGCGCGCCGCGGCGACCAGGAAGTCGTAGACGATGCGGGCCCAGGCCTCGTCCTCGATGCGCTCGGGAAGCGGCGCCGAGAGGATCTCGGCCCAACGGCCGGCAAATTCTCGTTTGCCCGCGGTGAACTTTCGCTGAAGGATATCGACGCTGGCGTTCACCGCCTCGGGCTCGACCGGCGTGATGTCGCCGATGACCTTCGTCGGTCGCGAGCCGCTCACCGCTGACCAGCTCCCGCGATTCGCAGCGGCCAGACGGAAGGCCGTGCCGACGACCTGGGAGAACATCGGCGCGAGATCGGCGCCAGGATCCTTGGGGTCGTGGATCTTCGCTCCAAGGAAGGCCTGCGCGATGCGGGCGCGGCGCAGCAGCGCGGTCGTGGTCATGTAGATGTCGATCCCGAATTTCGCGACCTCGGTCTCCCAGACGTCCTGCTCGAGGAACGCCTGCGCCAGCGCGCCGGAGAAGCCGAAGTCGCCGCCGATCGGCTGGCGAAGCCGAAGTCCGTAGAGCGCGCGGGTGAGCGGATAGGCGATCGAGTTCGTGATCGTGCCGTCGTACTTGTGACGCGCGTACAGCGGCGTGATGTAGTCGGCCTCACCGTCGGCGATCGGTCCGGCGAGGCGCGCGATCCACTCCGGGGTAATGCTCCGCAGGTCGCTGTCGACCACCGCGCAGGCCGTTGGCTTGAGCGCCGCCGCGATCTCGAAGATCGCGCGGAATGCCGAGCCCTTCCCCGGGATCCCGGCGTAGGCCCCGGTGATCGTGGGGGTGTCTCCGGTGGACCGCGCGACGAGGTCGGGAGACCCGTCCTTCGACCCGCCGTCCGAGTTGACGATGACCACGCGGGCATCCGGGAAACGGCGCCGGAGGCCCTCGGCAACGGTCGACGCGACGTGGCCGATCGTTCCGGCGTTGTTGTAGCTCGGGATGCCGACGAGGACGTCGGCCCGTCCGACGCGGGCGATGCCTTCGCGCATTTGGTCGTCGAGTGCTGTGGTGGGCATACGGTCCCCTTTCGTCTTCGCCGAACCGCTCCCGCCCCGCGTGCCCGATGATAGCGGCCACGATGCTCGACGCCCTCGACGCCTACGTCCTGCCGTTCCTCGATTCGATCTACGGCGCGTTCGGCTATCTCGGTGTCGTCCTGGCGATGGCGATCGAAAGCGCGGCGATCCCGCTGCCCAGCGAGCTGATCCTGCCGTTCGCCGGCTGGTCGGTATCGCGCGGGACGATCGAGCCGCTCACCGGCGTGCCCTGGACCTACTGGGGCGCTGTCGTGGCCGGCGTATTCGGCAACACGGTCGGCTCGCTCGTCGCGTACGCGATCGGCGCGTATGGCGGCCGACCACTGCTCGCGCGTTATGGCCGCTACCTGCTCATCAGCGCGCACGACGTCGATCTCGCCGAGCGCTGGTTCGCGCGCTTCGGCGACGCGACGGTGTTCTTTTCGCGGATGCTGCCGGTCGTTCGCACGTTCATCTCGGTCCCGGCGGGCATCGCACGCATGCCCCTGTGGCGCTTCGTCCTGTTCTCGGTACTCGGTGCGATCCCCTGGGTGATGCTCCTCGTCTGGGGCGGCGTCGTCCTGGGCGAGCACTGGCTGGATCTGAAGCACCAGCTGAAGGGTCTCGACTACCTCGTCGTCGCTGGCCTCGCGCTGTTGGTCGGAGTCTTCATCTGGCGGCACCTGCGACACCCCCGGCCGCGCGCCTGATGGACGCCCTCTTTGCGTTCGACGCGCGCCTCTACTCGGCCATCGTCGAGGCGCGGAGCGGGCTGCTTGGAGCGCTCGCTCTGGTCTTCGTCTACGCGAACCTTCTGGGATTGATGTGGTGGATCACCGGCATCGGGCTGATGCGCCGGCGCGGCTTTGGGCGCCGCGGCCTGTGGATCGCGCTCACGGTCTTCTCCGGGCTGCTCATCGCCTGGGGCGCGGCGGAGCTGCTGAAGCAGGTGGCGCGCCGTCCTCGACCGTTCCTCGCCATCCCCGACGCCCCGGCAACGCTCATCGGCCATCCGGGCTCGTACTCGTTCCCCTCCGGCGACACCGCGCTCGCGTTCGGTGCGGCGGTCGCCCTTGGCCTGGTGATGCCACGGCTGCGGCTCCCCGCGCTCCTCGTCGCGATCTGCGTCGGAGCGTCGCGCGTGCTCGTGGGCGTCCATTACCCGCTCGACGTCGCCGCCGGCGCGGCCATCGGGATCGCCGGAGGGCTTCTGGCACCACACCTCGTCACGGCCCTCCGCCGGCGGATCGGGTGGCGCGTGTTCGTCGTGGCGCACACGCACTGGGACCGAGAGTGGTACGAACGCTTCGAGGGCTTCCGGGCCAAGCTCGTGCCGATGGTCGCGTCGCTCCTCGACCTGCTCGAGCGCGATGCGACGTTCCGCTCATTCACCTTCGACGGTCAGACGATCGCGCTCGAGGATCACCTGGCCATCCGTCCGGCGGACCGCTCGCGCATCGCCGCGCTCGTGGCGGCGGAACGACTGCTCGTCGGCCCCTGGTACGTGCTTGCCGATCTCATCCTCGTCGGCGGCGAGTCCACGATCCGGAATCTCCAGGAGGGGCTGCGGGTCTCGGCGTCATTCGGCCGGGCGATGCGGGTCGCCTACGTCGCCGACCCGTTCGGCCATCCGGCGCAGCTCCCGCAGGTCCTCCGCGGGTTCGGCTACACCTCGTATGTCTTCGCCCGGGGCGTCGGGGATGAGGGCGAGGAGCTCGGAAGCGAGTTCCGCTGGGAGGCTCCCTCGGGCGATCGGGTCCTCGCCTCGCATCAGGTCGCCCACTACAGCAATGCGGTCGCGCTCGTTGGCGACGGCGAGGAAAGCCCGCCGACCTTGGCGCGCCGCGTCCGCCGGGTATTGCCGCGGATCCTCGACCGCACCACCCCGTACGCCGCGAGCGACGCGCTCCTGTTCATGGTCGGGGACGATCACACGGCGGCGCACGCGCGGCTCCCCGAGACCGCGCTCGCCATCGGGCAGGCGGCGCCCCGGATCCGCGCGCGGATCGCGAGCCTCGAGGAGTTCGTCGCCGCCCTGCCCGAGCCGCGCGGGATCTTCGCCGGCGAGATGGTCGCCGGAAAGTACCGCCCGATCCTCCGCGGGGTGAATGCGACGCGGGTTTGGATCAAGCAGGAGAACGCCGCCTGCGAACGGCTGCTGGTCGAGCGCTGTGAGCCGCTCGACGCTCTCGCTGGCGGCGCGGCCGCGCCACGGCTGCGTGACCTCTGGCGGACGCTGCTGCAGAACCACCCGCACGACTCCATCTGTGGCTGCTCGATCGACGCGGTCCACGATCTGGACATGCGGCCGCGCTTCGCCGCGGTCCGCCGCGACGGTGAGGCGATCGCCGGCGATCTCGCCGCGCTCCTGCGGCCGGGCACGACCCGCGTGGTCTGGAGCACGCTGCCCTGGGCGCGTGACGCGGTCGTCGAGCTGGATGGCCGTCCCACCGTGGTGCGCTGCGCCGCGCTCGGGACCGCACCCGCGGTCCGCACGGCGACCGACGGGGTGAGTGCCCCGGCCACCGGGGTCATCGAGAACGCGGCCTTCCGGGTCGAGGTGGCCGAGGATGCGAGCTTCGTGGTGATCGACCGGGCGACCGGCGAGCGTGGCGGGCGCCAGCACGTCCTTCTCGACGAGGGTGACCGCGGCGACCTGTACACCGCGGCCTACGCCGGTCCGTCGGTCGGCTCGGACGGCCTTGCCGGCCGCCGGACGACCCGCGTCGATGGCGATCGCGCGATCGTCACGGTCGAGCTCAGCCTCCAGCTGCCGGCGGGACTACGCGACGACCGGCTCGCGCGGCGTCCCGACCTGGTGCCCTGCCCGGTCCGCTGCGAGATCTCGCTCGACGCCGGCGCGGCGCGCGTGGATGTCCGGACCACCGTCGTGAACGCGGCGCGCGATCACCGTCTTCGGGTCCTCTTCGAGACCGGCGGCCGAGCGCTGACCCATCAGGCGGGCGCGCAGTTCGCCTGGATCGAGCGGCCGAACCGTGTGCCGCGCAAGACCGGCTGGGTCGAGCCGCCGACCGGCGACCATTGCCTGCACGACATCGTCGCGGTCACCGTTGGGGACGGGGGACTCGCGGTCGGCGCCGACGGGCTGCGCGACTACGCGGTCCTCCACGGCGGCGCCACGATCGCGCTCACCCTTTTCCGCGCGGTCGGGTGGCTCTCGCGCAGCGACCTGCGCGAGCGCCGTGGGGCGGCGGGGCCAGACCTCGAGACGCCGTCGGCCCAGTGCCTCGGCGAGCAGACCTTCCGGTACTGCGTCGTTCCGCTGGGCGCCGGCCGCGGCCTTCCCGAGGCGGCCCGGAGCGTGCGCGAGCTTCTAGCGCCGCCGTGGGTCGCCAGGGGACCGGCGGTCGCGGCGCCGGGGCTGGTCCTCGGCGGCGATCCGGTGGTCGCGCTCTCGGCGCTTCGATCCGGACCGGATGGCTCGGTCATCGTGCGCCTGGTGAACCCCGGCGCCAGTCCCGCGGCCGCGGAGCTTCGCTTCGCGCGCGCGGTCCAGGCGGCGCGCTCTGTGGATCTACGCGAGGGAGACGTGGCGCTGGGCAACACCGGGCTCGAGGTCATCCGCACCGCCGCGCCGCTCGAGGTCGACGACGGCATCGCCCGCGCGACGCTCGCGCCCTACGAGATCGGCACCTGGGCCGTCACGCTTGCCCCGGAGACGCGACCGGTCTGATCGTGCGCGTTCGACCGACCGAATGGATGTCGGTCCTCGCCCGACCGGGCGATCGGCGCCGGACAGAAACAGGTCTGAAGCCGGACTGACGCAGACCGGACGGACCGAACGGAGGACACGACACCGCCCCAGATCCTGGGTACGGTGCCCCGATGCGCCGGATCGCCGTGCTCCTGATCATGCTGCTTGCCATCCGTGGCGGGCCGGCCTCCGCCGATCCGGGTAATGGGGGCGATCCGGCGGCGGGGGGCCCGTTCCGTCGGACCACGCCGCGCGCGGATGTCGTGCGCGCCGGCGATTGGACGCTCCTGGGGATCCCCGGTGGCCGCGCCTGGGGGCTTGAGAGCGGCCTTCACCCGCTCGACGGACCGTCCTGGGTCACGGTCGAGCTTGCGGTGATCGATCCCGAGGTCCGCGAGGCGTTCCTTCGGGTGGCCTATTACGCTCGCGGTGACGCCCGATCGCGTCAGCTCGCCACGGGCGACTCGCCGCTGGCGACCGTCGCGGCCGGGCCTGCCGGAGCGGTCGTCACCGTGCGCCTCGATCCACCCCCCGGCGCGGTCGCGTACCGTCTTCGCCTGCTCGGTCGCCTCTTCGGGCGCGAGCTGCGCACCGCTGCGGGCGCCATCCGCGTCCGCTGGAGCGGCGCCGGCCCGCCGGCCGGCGGGCGCCCGTCGCTCACGCGGCTGCTCACCGCGCCCCCATGACATACTTTGGCCGCTCACCCGGCGATTGCGGAGGTATTCATGGCGACCGTCACGTTCGACCACGTGACCAAGAAGTTCGGCGAGGTGTTCGCGGTCAATAGCCTGTCGCTCCAGGTGAAGGACGAGGAGTTCCTGGTGCTGGTCGGGCCCTCTGGCTGCGGCAAGACCACGGCCCTGCGGATGATCGCCGGCCTCGAGGAGCAGTCCAGCGGGGATATCTTCATCGGCGAGCGTCTGGTGAATGATGTCGCGCCGAAGGACCGAGACATCGCGATGGTCTTCCAGAACTACGCCCTGTATCCGCATATGAGCGTCTACGACAACATCGCGTTCGGGCTCAAGCTCCGGGGGATGCCGAAGCCCGAGATCGAGCGCCGGGTGACCGAGGTGGGCGAAATGCTGGGGCTCCAGAAGCTCCTCAAGCGCAAGCCGAAGGAGCTCTCCGGAGGCCAGCGGCAGCGTGTCGCTGTCGGACGCGCGATCGCGCGCGAGCCCGCGGTCTTCCTGATGGACGAGCCGCTCTCCAACCTCGATGCCGCGCTGCGCATCGAGACCCGCGCCCAGCTCCAAAAGCTCCACCAGCGGATCCGTCGCACCACGGTGTACGTCACGCACGACCAGGTCGAGGCGATGACCATGGGCGACCGGATCGCGGTCATGCGTGATGGCCTCCTCCAGCAGATCGACACGCCGACCAATCTGCACGCGAAGCCGGCGAACCTCTTTGTCGCCGGGTTCATCGGGTCACCGGCGATGAACTTCTTCCCCGCCGAGGTGAAGGGGACCACGCAGGCGCCGATCGTTGACGCAGGGTTCTTCCAGACGCCGCTCGATCCCCGCGCCGGTATGACCGTCGGACGCCCGGTCATCGTCGGCATCCGTCCCGAGGACATCGACGCCGGGGACGCTGGTCGCGAGGACCATCTTCCGGTCGATGCCCAGGTGGACGTCGTCGAGTTCCTCGGCAACGAGTACCAGCTGCGCCTTTCCTCGGGTGGTCACGCGTACGTCGCCCGGGTGGACACCAGGGTCCAGACCCAGCCCGGCGCGAACCTGCGGCTTGGGTTCGATAAGCGCAAGATCCACATCTTCGACAAAGAGACCGAGGAGGCCGTCGCATGACGCTGCGAGGCCAGATCGCCGACTTCCCGATCGAGACCGTGCTCCAGCTCCTCGCGTCGACGGGCAAGACCGGCCAGCTCGAGGTCCGCGGGGACGGGCAGTCGGGCTCGCTCGGCTTCGACGGCGGCCGCCTGGTATCCGCCGCGACCGGCGACGACATCGGCGAGTCCGCGCTCGGTGCGGTCTTCACCATGGGTGATGGCGAGTTCGAGTTCATCCCCTGGAAGGACGCGCCGGCAGCGAACCTGTCCGGCGATCTCGATCAGCTGCTCGATCGGGCCGTCGTTGAGCGGAACAAGATCATCGCCTTCCGCGAGATCGTCCCGAGCGACGCCCTGCGCTTCCGGCTGTCCGCGCGCGCGGCCGAACGGGGCGAGGTCACGCTTTCCGCGGATCAATGGCGCACGTTGCTCGCGGTGAACGGCGAGCGTGACGTCCGAGCCGTCGCCGATCACCTCAAGGTCGGCCGTCTGGGCGCGCTCGGCACCCTCGCCGGCCTGGTGACGGCCGGTTTCATCGACACCGTCGAGCCGCCGGCCGAACCCGCGGCCGTCGGCAGTCCCGAGCCTGCCGCCCCCGCGTCGGCTGCCTGGTCCGCACCCGCCGCTGAGCCGGAGGCCCAGCCGGCCTGGTCTGTTCCGGTGGCCGAGCCCGAGCCCGAGCCCGAGCCCGAGCCCGAGCCCGAGCCCGAGCCCGAGCCCGAGCCCGAGCAGTTCCGATCGGCGACCCCGGTCGAAACCGCGAACGAATGGGAGCATCCGGCGGCGCCCGCCGCGCCCGCTGCGCGGGAGCAGCCGAACGAATGGTCGCGTCCTGCCGCGGCGGACATCGCGAACGAGTGGGAGCGTCCGACGTCGTCCGTCGGCGAGCCGAACGCCTGGGCGCCGGCGCGCACCGATGCGGATCTGCGCTCCGACCTCGCTGCAGCGCTCGACGAGCGGATGTCCGGAGCCCCGGCCGGTACGCCAGCGGCGGAGCAGCCTCTGGGCGAGACTCCGCTCGATGTCGTGCCCGACCAGGCGGCGGAGAACGATGCCCGCCTCGCGGCGCTCACCGGCGTCTTTGACACCCCGGAGACCCCAACGCCAGCGCCGCCGGTCGACCGGATCGATGAGTGGCGCCGAGGCGCGACACTCCCGCCGGAGAACGATCCCGCCCCCGCCCGATCGGAGCTGCAGGAATGGGCGACCCCTGCGGCCGAGCCGCAACCCGAGGAAAAGAAGAAAGGGCTGTTCGGCTTCCTCAAGCGTGACGAGCCGACCCCCGAGCCGGCGACTCCCACCACCCTCGCCGACCAGAGCGGCTCGACGCGCGCCGGTCAGCTCGCGTCGTTCGCGAATGCCCTGCTGACCGAGTACAACAGCGGCCACTACGGGAAGGGGCAGGTCGACGACCGGATCGCGAACCTGCTCATGCGGGTGGATGAGCAGGCCGATCCGATCGACCGGCCGCTCCCGATCGTCGATGATCGCATCGACGTCGCGGCCCTCGAGCGCGAGAATGTCGCCGAGCCACAGGCCGTGCCGTACCTTGCGCTCCTGGTGAGTCAGGTCTACGAGGACGCCGAACGCGCATTTGGCCGGGACAAGGCCAAGCGCGGCTACCGCGCGGCGCAGCAGCACGTCTTCGGGAACGACGCGAGCGCGCTCGCAGCGCCTGAGGTCGCCGGACGGCTGCCGAAGCTCTAATGTCCCGCGGCGCGGACCCGAGACCCTGACCCCGCTCTCCCTCGGCTTCGACCTTGGCGGCACCAATATCCGGACCGCGGTCGCGGCCGTCGAGAACGACGGCGTCCACTTCACCGGCCGCGACGAACGCCGGACCCCGCAGAGCGGAGCGGACGACGTTATCGCGGCGATGGCCCAGAGCGCGCTCGCCGCGCTCGCCGCGGCGGGGGCCAGGGCGGCGGATCTCGAGGCCGTCGGCTGCTCCGCGCCCGGCCCGCTCGATCACCGGACCGGGATCGTGCACACCACCCAGAACATCGCCGGTTTCCGGGGGGTCCGTCTGGCCGAACGCCTTGCAGCCGCCCTCGGCGTGTCCGCCGTGGCGCTCGACCGAGACACGGTCATGGCCGCGATCGGCGAAGCGCTCGCCGGTGCGGCGCAAGGGCACCGGGATTGGATCTACGTCACGGTCTCGACCGGCCTCGGAGGCGCGATCGTCTCCGGTGGGCGGATGGTCCGCGGCGCGTCGAACACCGCGGGCGAGATCGGACATTTCCCGGTCGGTCTCGATGGACCGGCCTGCCGCTGCGGCTCGAACGGGTGCGCCGAGGCGTACGCCGCCGGCCGGAACCTCGCCGAGGCGTATGGCGTGGAGGACGCAGCGGTCGTCTATGCCCAAGCACGGGCCGGTGAGGAGCGCGCCGCCGCGCTCGTTCGGCGGGCTGAAGCGGCCCTCGGCAACCTTGCGGTCGGATTGGTGAATGTCCTGAATCCGTCGCTCATCGTCGTCGGGGGGTCCGTCGCGGATCACGAGCCGGGGCACGTCCTGGACCCGATGCGCGCGGCCGTCGCCGCCCGCGCCTTCGCCGTCCCGGCGGGCGCGGTACGGATCGTCCCGGCCGCCCTGGGGGCGGACGTCGGTCTGATCGGCGCGATCCTTGCGGCGCGACAGCGCGCTTCCGGCGGCGGGGAGTGGTTCCTTTAACATCGTGACGTGACACGCGTCGCCATCAATGGATTTGGCCGCATCGGCCGCCAGTGCCTCAAGGCGCTCCTTGAGCGCCATCCCGAGGTCGAGATCGTCGCGGTGAACGACCTCGCCGATCCGAAGATGAACGCACATCTGTTCAAGTACGACTCCAACTACGGGCGCTTCGACGGCGACGTCTCGGCCACCGCCGATGCCCTGATCATCCGGCCCGCCGGCGTCGGCGCGAAAGAGCGGCGGATCACCGTCCTCCAGGAGCGCGATCCCGCGAAGCTGCCCTGGAAGGCGCTCAACATCGACATCGTCATCGAGTCCACCGGATTCTTCACCGACGCGACGAAAGCACGAGCCCACGTCGAGGCGGGTGCGAGGAAGGTCATCATCTCCGCCCCGGCGAAGAACGAGGACAAGACGATCGTCCTCGGGGTGAACGAGGAGCAGTACGACGACGCGGCGCACACCGTGATCAGCAACGCCTCGTGCACGACGAATGGCCTCGCCCCGGTCGCGAAGGTCCTGAACGACGTGTTCGGGATCGAGAAGGGCTTCCTCACGACGATCCACTCGTACACCAACTCGCAGCGCCTCCTCGACGTGGTCGCCGGCGATCCCCGTGACGCGCGCGCCGCGGCCGAGAACATCGTGCCGTCGGCCACCGGCGCCGCCCGCGCCGTCGCGTTGGTCATCCCGGAGCTGCAGGGGAAGTTCACCGGCATGGCCTTCCGCGTGCCGACGCCGACGGTGTCGGTCGTCGACTTCACCGCGCTCCTTGGCCGCGAGGTGACGAAGGACGAGGTGAACGCCGCGTTCAAGGCGGCGTCCGAGGGAGACCTAAAGGGGATCATGGCGTACACCGAGGAGCCGCTTGTCTCGCTCGACCTCAAGGGTGACGACCACTCCACGATCGTGAGCGGTCTCGACACCATCGTGCTCGGCAACATGGTGAAGATCGTCAGCTGGTATGACAACGAATGGGGATACGCCTGCCGGCTCGCGGACATCACCGCCTTCGTCGGCTCCAAGCTGAGGCAGCTCGCCGCCGCGACCCCCTGACCTTCGTGGCCAAGCGCACGATCGCCGACCTCGATCCGGCGCGAAAGCGCGTGCTCCTGCGCGCGGACCTGAACGTCCCACTTGCGAACGGCCGCGTGGCTGACGACTCACGGATCCGCGCGACCCTTCCAACGCTCCGCGCGCTCTTGGACGGCGGCGCGATGGTCGCCCTCTGCTCGCATCTCGGCCGCCCCAAGGGACGCGACGACGCCCTCAGCCTGTCGCCGGTGGCCGAGCGTCTTTCCGAGCTCCTTGGCCGTCGGGTCTCGCTCGCCGCGGATTGCATCGGGAACGAGGTCGCCGAAGAGATCGAGGCGACGCCGTTCGGCCAGGCGATCCTGCTGGAGAACGTCCGCTTCCATCCCGAGGAAGAGCGGAACGATCCAGAATTCGCAAAGGCCCTCGCCGCCCCGTTCGATGCCTACGTGAACGACGCGTTCGGGGCGGCACACCGCGCGCACGCCTCGACCGAAGGGGTCGCGCATCTCCTCCCGGCGTACGCCGGCCTGCTCCTCGACACCGAGGTGCGCGTCCTCACGGATCTCCTCACCGCGCCCGAGCGGCCGTTCCTGGCGATCATCGGCGGCGCCAAGGTGAGCTCGAAGATCGATGTGCTCCGGGCGCTCGTGGCGAAGGCCGATGTTCTGGCGATCGGGGGCGGCATGGCGAACACCTTTCTCGCCGCGACGGGCACCGACATCAAGGCTTCGCTGTCCGAGCCGGACAAGGAGGACGAGGCCCGCGCGATCCTGAAGGTGGCGAAGGGCCGCGGGGTCGAGGTGCTCCTACCGACGGACATGATCTGGTCCGCCGACGACCATGGAGATCGCATCCTCGACATCGGCCCGGCGACGCTCGCGCGCTACGCCGCCGCGGTCGCGACGGCACGGACCGTGTTCTGGAACGGCCCGCTCGGCCGCTTCGAGGACCCGGCCTTTGCCGCCGGCACGAACGGGATCGCCCAAGCGCTCGCCAAGGGCGACGCGACGACCATCGTCGGGGGCGGGGAATCGGTCCAGGCGGTCGAGGCCCTTGGCCTCGCCGGGCGGATGACCCACGTGTCCACCGGCGGCGGCGCGGCGCTCGAGCTCATCGAGGGGCGGACGCTTCCCGGGGTCGCGGCGATCCCGGATGCGAACCCGCCTGCGCACTCGCAGATGACTACGGGGAGGGCCGCTGATGCCTGAGTCGACGATCGAGATGATCCGCGCACGCGAGATCCTTGACTCCCGGGGGGATCCGACGGTGGCGGTGGACGTGTACCTCGCGGGCGGCGTCGTCGGGACGGCGATGGTGCCATCGGGAGCGTCGACCGGCGCGCACGAGGCGGTGGAGCTTCGTGACGGCGACGCGAAGCGGTACCGCGGGAAGGGGGTGCGGCGCGCGACCCGGAATGTCGACGACATCATTGCCCCCGAGCTCATCGGCGAGCAGGCCTCGGATCAGTCCGCGATCGACGCGATCCTTCGCGAGCTCGACGGGACCGCGAACAAGTCCCGGCTCGGCGCGAACGCGATGCTCGGGGTGTCGCTCGCCTGCGCCCGGGCCGCGGCGGCCGCGGTCGGACAGCCGTTGTACCGCTATCTGGGCGGGCCGCTCGCGCGCACGCTTCCGGTGCCGATGATGAATGTGCTCAATGGCGGACGGCACGCGACCGATTCGGCGGACATGCAGGAATACATGATCGTGCCGCTCGGGGCCGTCTCGTTCAGCGAGGCCGTGCGTGCCGGCGCTGAGGTGTTCCACGCCTTGAAGGCGCTGCTGCAGAAAAAGGGAATGGGGACCGGCGTCGGCGACGAGGGCGGGTTCGCCCCAGCAGGTCTGAAGGACAACGCCCAGCCGATCGAGCTCATCCTGGAAGCGATCGAGCAGGCCGGGTACCGCCCGGGGCGTGACGTCGCGATCGCCCTCGATCC
>JAYVCA010000119.1:0-16009 GCA_043750135.1 Chloroflexota bacterium
CGGGCGTACTCCGCGCGGATCTCCGCGAGCGCAGGATCATCGAGCGGAGCGATGATGCCGGCGCCGATCACACGGTTGAAGAGCGGTGAATCCCACACCCGGCAGGACGAGCACGGCAACCCCGCGATGTCCGCTGCGGCGAGGCCGTAGCGCGCCGACACCGTTTGGTCGGCGGCGAGCAGGGCGCGACTCAGGCTGATCTGATTCTCGAGCTCAAGGCGAATGAGCTCGGTGTCCTTGTTCAAGCTCCAGCTACGCGATGCGCCGGAGCGCGCGGCGGACCAGCTCGCGCGCGAGCGGGACCTTGTAGCCGTTGTCCCGGAGCGGAGCGGCGGCCTCGAGCGCTGCATCGGCCGCTGCGGCGCATGCGGCGTCGTCGAGCGCACGCCCTTCCAACAGCGCCTCGGCGGATCTCGCGCGCCAGGGTGTTGGTGCGGCGCCGCCGAGAACGATGCGGGTCTGGTGCGCCTTTCCGTCCTTCATCCGTGCGGAGACCGCAACGGAGACCGTCGCGAAGCTCCAGGCCCGCCGTTCCATCGCCTTCTCGAAGGCGCCCGAGCGGCTGAGGGCCGCCTCGCCGATGTGGATCTCGGTGATGAGCTCGCCAGCGCGCAGCTGGTGCTCGCGGCGGACCATCGCGTGCGGCGTGACATAGAGCGCGGCCAGCGGGATCGTGCGGGTGCCACGGCCGGTCCGAAGCGTTACCTCGGCATCGAGCGCGATGAGCGCCGGTGCAAGGTCCGACGGCGAAACAGCGACGCACTCCTCGGCCCCCAGGATGGCGTGTTGCCGACTGTCGCCGTCGATGGCAAAGCAGCGCGTGCCCCCCTTGCGCCAGCAGGGGAACGCCTCGTCCCGGAAATACCAGCAGCGGTTCTCCTGCAGCAGATTGCCGCCGGCGGTACCCATCGTGCGGAGCTGCGGCGTCGCCGCGGGGCGGAGCGCTTCGGCGATGATCGGCACGAGCGCGCCGAGGTCGGACGCCATTTCGAGATCCACGAGAGGGGTGAGCGGCCCGATCCGAAGGCCCTTGCCACGTGTGCGGGTCCAGCCGCGCAGCTCCGCGACCCCGCCCAGATCCACGATCTTCTCGGGCGCAATGATGCCGGCCTTCATCAAGCCGAGAAGGTCGGTGCCTCCGGCGAGCGGGACCGCGCCGGACCGAAGGTGCCGGAAGGCGTCGGCGAGGTCGGTCGCTCGCGCATAGCTGAACGGCTTCATCGGAGCGAGAGCGCTTCGAGCACCCGCGCGGGGGTGATCGGCGTGGTGCGGATCCGGACCCCGATCGCATTCGCCACCGCGTTCCCGATCGCCGCCGGTGTCGGAATGATCGGGGGCTCACCGAGGCCCTTGCTCCCGAGGTTGTTCGCCCGGCGGTCGGCGACATCAATGAACCGCACCGTGATCTTCGGCACGTCGCGGACCGTGGGGAGCTTGTAGCCTTCGAGGTTCGCGTTCAGCACGCGGCCGGTCGGCCGGTCGAGGACGCGCTCTTCGGTGAGCGCGAACCCGAGACCCTGGATGACGCCACCCTCCACCTGCGACGCGGCCGTGAGGGGATTCACGATCCGGCCGATGTCGTGCACCGCGACGATGTGTTGCACGAACACATCGCCGGTGCGGGTGTCGACCTCGACCTCCGCGAATTGAGCACCGAACGTCTTGAGCGAGAACCCATCGGGATTCGGATGCCGGGAGCCCGTACCGATGACGGTGTAGTTGTCGATCTTCTTCAGCACGTCGCCGATGGGCGTACGCGCGCCAGCGCTCACGATGTTGCCGCCGGCGAGATGCAGCTCGCTCGCGCGAACTTCAAGAAGGCCGGCGGCGGCCTGGAGCAGCTGCACGCGCGCGTCGGCCGCGGCCAGCCGGATCGCCGGACCGACCGAGGCGACGGTGAGCGATCCCGCGGAGATCGGACCGTACGGGGAGCTCGTGTCGCCGATCTCCACGCGGATCCGGCCGACAGCGACTCCGAGCTCCTCGGACGCGATCTGGGCGAGGATCGTGCGCGTGCCGGTGCCAATGTCCTGCGTTCCCGCGCGGACGATGACGCTTCCATCCGGATCGAGATGCACGGTCGCGTATGCCGGCGGACCGCCGCCGCCGCCCCAGTACTGCCCCGCCATGCCGAAGCCGCGGCGACGATGCGGCGCGCTCCCGCGGCTGCCTTCGGCGCGTCGCCGATCCCAGCCGATCTCACGCGCACCCGTTTCGAAGCACTCGACGAGGCGCTTCAGCGAGTAGCGCTTGCCGGTCTGGGGATCGGTGGCCCGACGCGCGTGCCGGAGACGCAGCGCCAGCGGATCGACCCCGATGCGCTCGGCGAGCTCGTCGATCGCCGATTCGAGGGCGAAGGTACCCTCGACGTAGCCCGGCGCGCGGAACGCGGCAAGCGAGCCGGTGTTCGTCACCACCCGCCAGGAGCGGGTCCGCACGTTCGGGATGTCGTAGAGGCCGTTCGTTGGGCCGGTCGGATTGGCGACCCACTTTCCCTGCCCGGCGGCCGACCAGGAAACGTGCTCGATCGCGGTGATCCGACCTCGGCTCGCGCCGATCCGCACCGTCTGAAGCGTCGCAGAGCGATTCCCCGCGGCGAGATTCTCCTCGTGCCGGGTGAGGACGCAGCGCACCGGACGTCCGAGCTGCCGCGCGAAGAGCGCCGCAACGATCGTGTACTTGCCCACGCCACCCTTCGATCCGAAGCCCCCGCCCATGTAGTCGCAGATGACCCGGATGCGCGCGAACGGAATGCCGAGCGCGATCTGGAGGCCTTGCCGTACACCAAAGACGTGCTGCGTCGACTCCCACACGGTGAGGTCGGCGCCCTCCCAGGCCGCGACCGCGCTGTGCGTTTCGAAGCTGTTGTGCAGCTGGGTCGCCGTGCGGTAGGTCGCCTCGACCACGCTGGCGGCGGCCTTCAGCGCGCGTGGCGCGTCGCCGCGGGCGTACGAGCCACTGTCGCTGACGTTCCCTTTCTCATCGAGACGCGGGGCGTCGTCCCGGATCGCTTCTTCCAGATCGACGACGTACGGGAGCACCTCGTAGTCAACAGACAGGAGCGCGAGGGCGTCGGCGGCGGTCGCCTCGTCGTCGGCTGCGATCGCCGCGACCTCGTCCCCGACGAAGCGCACTTCCTCGCGGAAGATCGTCTCCTCGCCGCGGAACGCGGCCTTTGGCGCGTTGAAGCGGTGCAGGACCCCGCGCACCCCCGGCAGCGCGAGGGCGTGACTCGCGTCGACCTTGCGGACCCGCGCGCGGGGGTATGGGCTGCGCAGGATCCGGACGTGGAGCATTCCGGGCAGCACGACGTCCTGCGTGTACCGCGCCCGGCCGGTCACCCGCTGCGCGCCGTCCACGCGGGTCGTGCGCGTACCGATCGCGGTCAGCGCGGCATCGTCCGCGTACGAGGCGAGGTCCGTGCCATCGACGAGCGCGAGCTCCTCGGTGACCACGCCCTCGAACTCGACACGGTTGCGTACGATGCGTCCGGTCACGGCCGCGTCTTCCGCGCCGCGGCGAGGCCGGCGGCAATGATGTTCGGATACGCGCCGCAGCGGCAGAGGTTCCCGGTCACCGCGCGCGCGACCGCTTCGGCACCGGGATCGGGATCCGCCCGGAGCAGACCGGCGAGCGACATGAGCTGGCCGGGGGTGCAGAAACCGCACTGGAAGGCGTCGTGATCGATGAACGCCTGTTGGAGCGGGTGGAGCGTGCCGCCCTCCGAGAGGCCTTCGACCGTTTCGATCGCGCGCCCGGCGCAGGCCACCGCCAGGGTCATGCAGGAATACACCGCGCGACCATCCACCAGGACGGTGCACGCCCCGCAGGTGCCCTCGTCGCAGACCCGCTTGCTGCCGGTAAGGCCGAGCGGTCCGCGGAGGGTGTCGAGGAGGGTGTCCCGCGGTGGGACGCGCACCGTCACGGCATCGCCATTGACCTCGAAGGCGACGTCCACCGGACCGGGTCCGACCGTCGCGGATCGTTCAGCCACTGCGGCCATCGTACCGACGCAGTGCCTATGCTGCCGTACAGGTCGCGGCCAAGCGCCGTGGACGGATCGCCTCCTGAGGTGCGAAAGATGGCCATTGGATCGGTCGGCGTGGTGGGGTTCGGGTTGATGGGCTCGGGGATCGCGCAGGTCTGCGCGCAGGCGGGCCTGCGCACGGTCATCCGCGAGGTCGCCCCCGAATTGCTGGAGAAGGGCTTTGCCCGGGTCGAGGGCTCGCTTGCTCGGGTGGTGAAGGCCGGCAAGCTGACCGAGGGGGACGCGAAGGCCGCTCGCGACCGGATGCGCGGGACGACCGCGCTCGCCGATCTCGCGGACTGCGACCTCATCATCGAGGCCGTCGTGGAGCGGATCGAGGCGAAGAAGGAAGTGTTCGGCGAGCTCGACCGGCTCTGCCCAGCGACGACGATCTTCGCCTCGAACACGTCGAGCCTCACCATCGTCGAAATGGCCGCGACGACCACGCGTCCGGACCGCTTCGCCGGCCTGCATTTCTTCAATCCCGCTCCGGTCATGCCGCTCGTCGAGATCGTGCAGTCGATCACGACGAGCGCCGAGACGATCGCGGCGCTGCGCCTCTTCGTGAAGCAGCTCGGAAAGACCGGCGTCGTCTGCAAGGACACCCCGGGCTTCATCGTGAATCGCCTGATGGTCCCCTACCTTCTTGGCGCGATCCGCGCGCTCGAGCAGGGCGTCGCGTCGGTCGAGGAGATCGACACCGCGGTGAAGCTCGGCCTACGCCACCCGATGGGGCCGTTCGAGCTCATCGACTACACCGGCCTCGACATCAACCTCCACGTCGCGAACATCTTCTTCGACGAATTCAAGGATCCGAGCATGGCGCCTCCGGCGCTCCTCAAGCGGATGGTCCTGGCCGGACAGCTCGGTGTGAAGTCCGGCAAGGGCTTCTACGACTACGACGAGAAGGGTCAGAAGAAGTCGAACGATCGACCGGACCGCTAGCGGACCAGCATGAGCGAGCCGCCACGCGGAAGGCCGCGCTGTGGTCCGCGATCGCAGGCGTCGCGCAGCTGCTCCTCGCGCTCTCCGGCCAGGAGGCGTTCCCGTACCTTCGGAATGTCCTGCTCGCCATTGGCTACGGATTCATCCTGCCCGCGGTGGCGGTGCTTCATGTTCGCAACGCGACCGTTCGTCCGAGTGGCGCGATCCTGGGCTCGCTCGCGGCGACCTCGGCCGTCACCGTCGGGATCGTGGGATCGATCAACGTGGATGCGCAGGCGGCCGCGCTCTTCTCGCTCGGCGTCTGGTGGTGGACGATCGGCAAGATGGCTGCGCAGACGGGGACCCTGCCACGCCGTTTCGGAGCCCTGACCGCGGCGCTCGGCGCGTTCGCGTTCGTCGCCGTGCCGTTCGAGGGCTTCGGACCGGGGCTCGTCGCCGTGCTGCCCCGCTCCCTCGCCGACGCGCTCGCTCAGCCGTACTTCTCGGCGACGCACCTCGTCGTGGGTCTCTGGCTGCTCACGGTCGCCGGGGTGTTCGCCCACGACAGTCAGTCCTCTCGCGGACCAGCGGGCCACTGAACGTTCGGTGACCGCAGCGTGGCCCAGCCCCACGCGTTCTGGTGACCCGCTGACCTGCCCGAGGCGCCGCTAGACGACGCTCGATACGGGGCGCTCCGGGTCCAGGACCACGATGTGACGAACTCCCTCGCCCCGCCGCAACGCCTCGAAGCCCAGGTTGATGTCCGCGAGGCGGTGCCGGTGCGTCACGAGCGGACGGACCGCGAGACGTCCGCGCCGCACGAGATCGAGGACGACCGGGAAATCGATGTTGCGGCAGCCAAGCGTGCCGATGATCTCGAGCTCGCGGTAGGTCACCCGACCGCCGGGAAGGCGCATCGGCTCGGCGGCGAAGCCGAGAAGCACCAGTCGCCCGCCGGTCCGGACCGTCGACAGCGCGACCTCCTGGACCCCGGGCTTGCCGATCGCCTCGATCGCGACATCCGTCCCGCCCTCGGTCGCGCGACGCACCGTCTTCGCGAGATCGGGATCGCTGCCATCGAATGCCGCAACGGCGCCGAGCTGCAGCGCGAGCTCGCGCTTGGCCGGGTCGGTATCGATCGCCATGACCTTCGCGCCGACGAGCGCCGCCACCTGGACGACGGAGAGTCCGAGGCCGCCGCAGCCGAATACCGAGACGGTCTCGCCCGCGACCACGCGGCCGCGCCGGACCACGGCGTGGTACGCGGTGGTCAGCGCGTCGGCGATCACGCAGCCTTCTTCGAGCGGCACCTCCGGCGGGACGACGAACGCGTCGCGTGCTGGCCAGGTCACGTACTCGGCGAAGCCACCGTCGACCGCGTTGCCGATCATCTTCTGTTTCGCGCACTGATTCTCGTGGCCGGTACGGCACGCGCCGCACGCGCCGCAGGTCGAGATGGACGACAGGAGCACGTTCGCACCGATCCACTCCGCCCCCACCCCGGGCCCGATCCGCGCGACCGTGCCGGAGATCTCGTGCCCGAGGATGAGCGGGGGCGCCTTGAACGTGGGTGTGCCGTGATCGAGGTAGTGGAGATCGGTGTGGCAGAGGCCGCAGGCGACGACCGCAACGAGCAGCTCGCCGGGGCCGGCCTCCGGGCGGGGAACGGTCCGGAGGTCGAGTGGCTTCCCGCCGCCGGTAAAGATCGCCGCGCGCATGGTCGCGGCGAGCGCGTCGGCGCTGGCATCCCGGACCGGTGCGGAGTCGATCGGCAGCGGTGGCCTCCCTGCGCGCAGCTCGTCCAGAAGACCGTATGGGCCGATCGTGTCCGGTCCGTGTCAGCTGCGTTCGGTGGGGAGCGGCGAAAAGAGGATGGACACGATGATGCCTAGGATGAACGCGATGGAAGCGGTGGGACCGGTCGCGACCGAGATCCACGTCCGCCGGCAGGATGGAGTGGCGTGGATCGCGATCGATCGTCCGCCCCTCAACGTCCTCACCATAACGCTCCTCGGTGAGCTGGACCGCGCGCTCGCTACGCTCGAGGCGGACCCGACGCTCCGCCTCATCGTGCTCGAGGGTACCGGCCGCGGGTTCTCGGCGGGCGTGGACATCGGCGAGCACATGGGCGACGCGATCGGACCGATGCTCGACGCGTTCACCAAAGTGGCGGTTCGTCTGATCGAAGGCGAAGTCCCGGTCATGGCGGTCGTCCATGGCGCCGCCCTCGGCGGCGCCTGCGAGCTGGTCGCGCTCTGCGACCTTGCGATCGTCGCCGATGACGCGCGGATCGGCGTCCCCGAGATCACGCTCGCCGTCGTGCCGCCGGTCGGAGCCGCGCTCTTCCCGTCGATCGTCGGCCGCCAGCGCGCGGCGGCGCTCGTTCTCACCGGCGAGCCGATCTCCGGCCGGGAGGCGGCGCTGTGGGGACTTGTCTGGCGGAGCGTGCCGGCCGACCGGTTGCGCGCGGAAGCCGAGGATGTCGCCGCGAGCTTTGCCGCGAAGAGCGCCGCCGGCATCCGGCTCGCCCGCCGCTCGTTGCGCGTCGGCACCGATGTGCTCATCGGTGCGATCGAGCGCGCGAATGCCCTCTCGATCGAGGTGGTCCCCGGATCAGCCGATGCGCAGGAGGGTCTCCGTGCGTTCCTTGAGAAGCGCCCACCCCACTGGGTGCACCGCTAGTTGCCGACGACCCCGGCGCCCAGTGTCGCGCCCCCCTAGACCGCCGCCATGATCTCTTGGTCCATTTCGTGTAGGCGTGCGTCACCGAGCAGCGTGGCGGACATCGGGAAGACGACGTCCTCTTCTTTCAGGATGTGCTCGCGCAGCAACCGATCGAATGCCGCGAACACCTTCGCGAAGTCGTCCGCGGTCGGCTCCGCGGTGAGGTGATCGATCTGACCGTGGATGAGGACGTGCTCCTCCTGAAGCACGGCGACCGGGCTGCTCGTCCGGCCGAGGCGTTCGACGAGATCGGGGAACAGGAGTGCTTCTTCGTTCTCAGCGTGCTTGAGCAATGGAACGGCCAGCGCTCGCGCGGCGACGATCGCCGAACTGACGTCGCCACCGGCGTCAACGTGCTCTTTGAGCCGGTCGAGCTCGCCGACGAACTGCTGGTGCTCCTGCGAGAAGCGGTCGATGATGCGCATATCGGATTCCTCCTCGTGTTCTCGCTACAGGGACTGGCCACCGTCCACGGGGATGACTGCGCCGGTGATGTGGCGCGCACCGTCGCTCACCAGAAAGGTCACGAGGGCCGCGACGTCCTCGGGCGCGCCAAGTCGTCCCAGCGGCGTCTCGGCAAGGGCCTTCGCTCGAACGTCCGCCGAAAGCGCAGCCACCAGCTTCGTGCCGATCATGCCCGGCGTGACCACGTTCACGGTGATCCCATACCGTCCGACCTCTTTGGCGACCGACTTCGAAAGTCCGATGATGCCGGCCTTCGCCGCCGCGTAGTTCGACTGCCCGAACTTTCCACGGACCGCGTTGATCGACGAGATGCCGACGATCCGGCCGCTCCCGCGTTCGCGCATGATGGGGACGGCCGCTCGGATGTAGCGCATGCACGAGGTAAGGTCGGCGTCGATGACAGCGGTCCAATCGTCGTCGGTCATCTTCCACACCACGTGGTCGCGAGCGACGCCGGCGTTGTTGACGAGGATGTCGAGACCGCCAAAGCGCTCGCAGGTCTGTGCGACCGCCGTCTCCACGTCGAACGTCGATCGTCCATCGGCGGGGACCGCGGCGGCCCCGCGGCCGATCCGCTCGAGAGCCCCGATGGTGTCGGCCGCCTCGGCGGCGGACTCGTCCGATGACTCCTTCTCGCGAAGCCAGGTGAATGCGACATCCGCGCCATGCATCGCCAAGGAAAGGGCGATCGCTCGGCCGATCCCCCGCGAGCCACCGGTCACCAGCGCGACGCGACCAAGGAGCGGGAATGCGCTCGCCGGTCGGGTGGTGCTAGGCGCGAGCATGTTCAGACTCCGAAGCGACCCCAGTGAGATCGTGCCCGCATTGGCCGCAGTGACGGAACCCCGTCGGCAACCCGCGCGCACCGCAGGCCGGGCACGTCGCGGCGTACGGACCCCAGAGGTATTCGCTCGACCCGCCGTCGCGTGCCTTCTCGCGAAGCGCGATCCTGCCCGCCTTCCGCTTCTGCGCGAATGCGCTCATCCCTTCATGTGGCTCGAGCGAGCCGAAATGGATCGACAGCCAATCGCGCGCCGACGCGATCGTCGCGGACCACACGAAATCCTTGAGAAAGTTCGCCTGCGCCTTGGTGAAGCGCATGCATTCCGGGAACGTGTCGATGAGCTTCGCGGCGAGACGGGCGACCGCGGCATCGAGCTCGGCCGCCGGAACGACCTCGTTCACCAAGCCCCAGTCGAGAGCCGTCTTCGCGTCGACCCACTCACACGTCATGAGCATCTGTCGCGCCCGTCGTTCGCCGATCGTGAGACCGAGCCACTGCGTCGCGCCGCCCGCGGCGACGCTGCCCACCTGCACCCCCACCTGGCGGAACCGGGCGTGGTCCGCCGCGATCGCAAGATCGCAGGCCAGACTGAGCTCGTTCCCGCCCCCCACGGCCATCCCATTCAGCCGCGCGATGGTCGGCTTTCCAGATTTGGTGATCCCTTCGATCACGTCGCTGAACGCGGCCATGTATTTCCAGTACTCGTGCGGCCGCTTGAGGTACAGGTCCGCGTACTCCTTCACGTCACCGCCGGTGCAGAACGACTGGTCCCCTTCGCCGGTGAGAACGATGACGGCGACCGCGTCGTCCTCGCTCGCATCGCGAAGCGCGTGGCTCAGCTCGGTGAGGGTATGCCTGGTGTAGGAGTTGTAGGCGTGGGGCCGGCGGATGGTGATCGTCGCGACCCAGTCGACCGTCGTGTACCCGATATCGGTGAACTCGTTCATGCCGCTGCCGCGTCTTTCATGCGTCCCTGGAGTCGCTGCTGCCCGAGGAGCGCGGCGCCGAGTGCCGCGACGAGGTCGGGGTCCGCGGAGACGTTGACCGGTCCGCCGACCAGCTGCTCGAGGGCCTGGACCTGTCCCTGCTGGCGGGCCATCCCGCCGACGAAGGTGATCTCCTGCTCCAAGCCGACGCGCTTGAGCAGCTGGACGGCGCGCTCGGCAAGCGAGTCATGGATGCCCCGGACGATGTTCTCCACGCTGGTCCCGGCGGTGACGAGGTTGATGATCTCGGATTCGGCGAACACCGCACAGACCGAGGAGAACTTCTCCGACGAGTCCGCGCGAAGGGAGAGCTCGCCAAGATCCTCGAGCTTTACCTCGAGGTAGCGGGCGGCCCGCTCCGCGAACCCGCCGGCTCCCGCCGCGCATTTATCGTTGGACCGGAACTCGACCACCGTGCCACCGACGAGCACCCGCATCGCCCGCGTGGTCTGCGCGCCGACATCGATCACCGAGCGAGTGCCAGGAAAAAGATGGGCCGCACCCTTGGCGACGCAGGTGATGTCCGTTATCTGGATGTCTCGTTTTGGCACGTTGTAGCGGCCAAGACCGGTCGTCGCGATATAGGCGATGTCGGCCGGCTGTCGCCCCGCCTTCTCCAGCGCGAGCTCGAGCACATCCTGGGCGAGTCCGGCGAAGTCCGGCTTCATCCGGGCGAGGCCGCTGCCGACCACCACCCCGTCGTCCAGCAGGACGCACTTCGCACTGCGTGCACCCATGTCGATCCCCGCGATGAGGCTCATGCGAACACCTCCCTGCCGGTGACCGCCGGCCCGGCAAGCACGCGCTCCATGGCGAAGATCGCGGCGCCGAGAGCACCGGTGAAGTGCGAATCCGGACTGACGTTCACCGGCACGCCGAGCTTCTCCTCGACCGCCTTGACGATGCCGATGTTCCGCGACACGCCGCCGGTGAACGTGACCTCCGCCTCAGCCCCGACCCGGCGCACGAGCGCGACGGTGCGCGCGGCGATCGCGCCATGGACCCCGGCGAGGATGTCCTCGACCTTCTTGCCCTGCGCGAGGTAGGTGAGGATGTCCGACTCGACGAAGATCGTGCAGACCGTCGAGAGTCGGACCGGCTGCTTGCTATCCATCGATCGGGCGCCCATTTCGGAGACCTGAAGACCGACCGCCTCGGCCGAATTGGTGAGAAACCGTCCGCTGCCCGCGGCGCACTTATCGTTCATCGCAAAGTCGAGGACCTCTCCACGATCGCTGACCTTGATCGCCTTGGTGTCCTGGCCGCCGATATCGATGACCGTCCGGGTCTCCGGAATGAGCGCCCAGGCGCCCTTCGCGTGGCAGGAGATCTCGGTCACCTGCGCGTCACCGAACTCGACCTTGAACCGACCATAGCCGGTGCCGATGACCTGCTCCACCGCGTCGCGCTGGAGACCGGCCTCACCGAGCGCCGTCTCGAACGCACGTTCGGCGGCACGCACAAGGTACGCGCCGGTGTCGGTGAGCGAACGTGCGACGATGTTCTGGTGCTCGTCCACGATGATCGCCTTCGTCTGGGTCGACCCGACATCGACCCCCGCGGCGTACCTCATGCGACACCTCCGGCGACGCGGCCGGCGGTGATCCGCCGCTGCTCCAACGCTTCGAAGAACGCGTCGATCCGATTACGGAGCTGCGCTTCGGAGAAATACCGCGGATCCTCGAGGTCCGACTCGATGAGCAGCGTCGGCACGTCCAGGTCGCGCACGAAGTGCTCGCGCATGTCGCCCTGGCCGGCGGAGAACAGTCGGCACGACTTCACCGAGTGGATGACCACCGCGTCGGCATGCCACTCGTTCACGTAGCGTTCCAGCTGGTCGTAGCGCTGGAGGAAGGTGCGGTTGCAGACGTTATACGACAGCATGTGTCGGGCGATCGACTCGAGCGGGTGCGCGGGGTCGTGGCGGAAGCCAAATTCCCAGAGGCCGCCGACGGTCGAGTACGTCGAGGCGACCGCGACGGCGCCCCAGCGGCTGAACATGTCGCGGAAGACGCGGAGCTTCGGCCAGGGCGGCGGCCCCTCGATGACGATCCGGAACCGCTCCTCGGGCAACGGACCCCGCTTCTTGTTGACCTGTTCGGTCATCTCGCGGTGCGCGACCTCGAAGAACCGGACACCCTCCTCGGTCCCGCGAAGGGTATACAGCGGGGCCATCATCGTGACCGAGTCGAAGTACGCGTCGTACGGCGCGGGCCGCAGCTTCGTCATCTCCTTGATCTGGGACCACAGCTCGCCCGTCTGGGCGGAGCGCTCCACGATCTTCGTGAGGACCTTCCAATCGAGACTGCGCCCGGTGACCTGCTCAAGGAGCACGATGAGCTCCTCGAGCTGCTTCACGACATACGTCACGTCGTCAGCTGTCGGCTCGCCATCAGCCGTGCGGATGAATGGGATGTCGATATTCATCGCGGGCGCTCCGGTCAGCTCCGCAAGGTGCTCGAACCAGTTCAGATACACGTTGCAGCCGACGTAGTTGCAGACCAGCACGTCGGGTTTCGGGATCGTCGCGAACGGCGTCACGTACCCGGAGTGGAAGAGACCGATGTCGGCTTTCACGTAGGCGCAGTTGTCGCCCGCGTAGCCAAGCTCCTCGGCCTTCTGAATGAGCGGCAGCGACCCCTTCCGCACCGCGATCTGGAGGACGTTCACTTCGGGGTAGATCGGGAGCACGTCGAACGCCCGGAGCAACTCGACCGGGTTCCCGGCGATGAGCAGGTGCGCGGCCTTGCGGCCGTTGCCGTTCGCGATCGCCGTCGCTTCGGCGTAGTACTTCGCCATGATCTCCTTCTGGAGGCGGTGCATCTCGCCCTGGTACCGGATCTCCGTGGCGACGGTCATCTGAACAACATCGATTCCACGAAGGTCTCGACCTCCGTTCGGATTCGCTCGTAAAGCCACATCTTTTCCTCGAATTCCACATAGAGGTGCGGGATGGACTCCGCCTCGAGAGCTTTGCGATAGAGCGCGTAGTCGAACAGGCCAGGCTCGCAGAACTTCGCGATAAGGCAGATGACCGCGTCGGCGTTGTGCGTACGGGCCGAATCGATCAGGGCCTTGGCCCGCGGCACGCGGAGGTCGTGCTTCGTGCTGGCGTGGAGGCTGTCGTTCAGGTACGCCAGCGCGAGGGAGCGGCAGGGGTCGCCGTGGATCGGGACATCGCGGCGGAAGAGCCGCCAGCCGAGGAGGAAGTCGTCATCGACGATGTAGCAGCCGGACTCCTCGATGCTCTCGATGAGCTCGAGCGGCGGCTGCTCGCAGAACGCTCCGGCGAGGACGACCCGGATCCGGTCCTTGACCCGGCCCTCGCGGTTCCGCGCCGCGTCGAGCGCGTCGTGGAGGACGGACGTGACCTCCACCGGATCCATCAACGTCGCGAGCCGCGTGAGCGTGTAGAGCTCGCCGGTGAGCAGGTCCTGCGGGCGCGCCGCGCGGAACGCGTAGAGCTCGCGCAGCGCCGCGCGCAGCCCATTGTAGGCGGCGAGGCTCGCGCGAAGGTCGTCGTCCGTCACGTGCGCGCCGGTGATCGTCTCCAGCTCGGCAAGGACCCGGCGGTACTCCGCGGTGAGGTAGTCCGGCGCTGCCGCTGAGGTCATGTTCTGCGGGAGGTGGACGTAGGTGACCGGCTGCTGCGGGAAATTACGGGACATGACGCTCGCGAGGTTGCGCGCCGGGTCGCAGATCGACTCGAACATGAGCGCGTCGAACGGTCCGAGCTTGTCCTGGAAGCCCAGCTCCATCGTGCTCTTGACCACCGAGCAGATGAACGACTGGAATCGCGAGTCGGCGGTCTGGATCTCGATCCGATTCCCACCGCCGAACAACCCGACGGGCAGAAGGCCTGCGGCATGCGCGAGCTCGAACGGCCCATAGACCGGGTAACAGCCGAGGACCGCGCGCCCGGTGCGCGCCCGATATTCCCGGACCGTAGGGAAATCACGGTCCTCGACGACGTCGCGGTAGCGCGCCGCGGGGAAGACGTCGAGCGCCACGGTCACGTGGTCCTCCCGAGACAGACGAGCGGCTCCTCGCGGAAGCCGAGATCGCGGAAGAAGGGCGCCAGCTCAAGGTCGTGACGCGGAAGCAGGGTGTACACGCGGGCGGCACCAAGCTCGCGGAAGCGCCCGAAGAGATCGCTCGCGAGCGAGCGTCCCAGGCCACGCCCTCGCCAGGCGTTGTCGACGCCGAAGGCCTCGACCCAACCGGTGATCCCGAGACCGAAGGCCGGGTGGACCGTGCCGGCCGCGTAGCCGATCATCCGCCCGTCCTCTTCGGCGCCGATCACCACGACGGAGCCGCGGCGCAACCGGCGTTTCCAGTCGGAGCGTGTCTCGCCGGTCCCAAGGACTCCGGCAAGCTCGACGAGCGCGACGATGTCGGCCGCCCGCAGCTCGCGAATGGTCGGGACGCGAGTCGCCACCTGCATGCGCGGAACGTACTGGGGGATCGTGTCCGTCTCGTGTCCGCGCGAAAACAGGGGTCAGGCGGTCGCGTCCTCCCGCCGCCGGACGGTGATCGTGACGAGGGTGTCGCCCTTCCCCACCTCAACGTGACCATACGACAGCGATACCGGCAGCGGACCGTCAGGCCCGCGGACGATGGCAGGCGCGTCGTGCACCGTGCCGAGCCCGCCAAGCACGGCGCGCCCGATACAGCGTGGCCCGTCCAGCTGCGCGCCGCCGCAGGAGCGGCACTCAAGAAGATCGCCGCAGTGGCGGCCGCCGAGCGACGCGCGCGGGACGCCGATGAGGTGCTCCGCGGCGAGGTTCGCAAAACGCAGCGTGAGAGAGCGGTCGACGACGAGCACCGCGTCGGGAAGCGCATCCAATACCGCCACGGCGTGATCGCCGAGCCCGACCTGCCCCGGCTGATCATCGTGCGCGAGGCGATAGCCCACGCCATAGACCGCCTCGATGTAGCGCGGCGCGTGTGGGTCATCGCCCAGCCGGTGCCGCAGCCGCGTGATGTGGAGGTCGATGGCGCGGTCGGACGGCGGCTCGGCGTCGAGCGAGTCGGTGCGCGCGATGAGCTGCTCCCGCTCGAGCGTGGCACCACCGGCCTCCAGGATCACGCGGAGGAGCGCGAATTGCTGGGCCGTCAACGCGACCTGCCGACCGGCGATCCGGACCTCGTGCGCGGCGACATCCATCATCAGATCGCGGTGACGCAGGACCTGGCCGGTCCGGGTCTCCGGTCGCGCGCGGCGGGCGAGCGCGTGCACCCGTGTCGCGAACTCGATCGGGTCGAGCGACGCGACCACGACATCGTCCGCGCCGGCCGCATACGCCGCGCGGCGAGCGGCCACATCATTGTCGCGATCGATCACGATCGTGGGCAGATTTCCATGGACGCGGGCGGCGGCCACCACGTCCCATCCGTGACCGTCGTCCATACCTACATCGACGACGATCACGCTCGGCCGGTGGTACGCGACCGCATCGGCGGCGGCCGCCGCGTGGCGGCAGATCACGACCTGCAGTCCCTCATCGCGGAGCGCGCTCGCCAGCGACTCGGAGGCGCGAGGATCCGCATCAGCGACGAGAATGAGAGGCGCGTCTAGAGCGCGCATCGCTCTGGTGCGCTGCGCGGCGTCTCCCCCTCAGACGGCACGTTGAAACACCTGGTCTCCCATCACGCGCCGTCGCCCCGTAGGGACGTGTGAATGACCATAGCATCGTGGGCTGGACGGTCGGGCGGGTCGCGTGGCTAGGATCATTCGGCTCGGAGCTCTCGGGTCGTGAGGATGAGCACGACGGCGGTGCTCAGGCCCACGGTCACGCACCACGGACAGACCGCGCCGATGATGAAGAGCTCGAGATACGTCAAATACGCGGCGTAGAGCGTGCCGGCGAGGGCCATCGCGAACAACGTGGTGAGCGTCCACGCGGGCGGATCCGGTCGCAGCCGCGATGCCGCGATTGCCGCGATCGCGATGAATCCGGCGAGCCCGAGCACGGCGACCGGGAGCGGACCGACGGCGGCATACCGGCTGGCCTGCACGGTCTCGCACCCGCCCACACCGACGCAGAGCGCGAGGCTCCCGGAATAGTGGACCCAGACGAGATACGCGGAGACGGCGAT
>JAYVCA010000120.1:0-8513 GCA_043750135.1 Chloroflexota bacterium
GACGGCCAAGGCGATCGTGGCATCGGTCGTCCGTCCGGGGTCGTAACGGATGACGAGCCGGTGCTCGAGCGGGCTCGCCTCCACGCTGGTCACGCCCTCGAGGGCCCGCGCTCCCGCTACCACCTGCAGCGCGCAGCTGTGTCATATGAGCTCGAGGACCTCGAGGGTGACCTCCCCCTCCCCGTGCGCCGCGACGACGGACCCCGGGGCTGAGAGGGGGACCGCCGTGATCGGCGCCGCGGCGGCGGCGCAGGCGCCGGCGGAGAGCGCAGCGACGAAAAGCAGCAGGACAAAAAGAATGGGCGCCCTCATGGGCGCCCATTCTGCCTTGCCGGAAGGGGGGACCTACCGGCTGACGCCGGTGTCCTGCTTGACCTCGCCAATGGCCTCCTTGGCCTTGCCCTTGGTCTGGTCCCACTTGCCGCCGATCTCGGTCGACTTGTCGCCGCCGAGCTTGCCGGCCTCTTCCTTGACCTTGCCGGTCGCCTGGTCGGTCTTGCCTTCGATCTTGTCCTGCATGGATCTGACCTCCTGTGTTGTACGCCGGTTCCCGGCGCTTCCCCACACCGCCGCATACGCGATGCCAAGACCGAAGCCCAGCACGTTTCCGTGGGGGGCGACACCGGACCGTTACCCTGCCGCGACCGCGGCGAGCACCCGCTCCTGGCGCGCCTGAACGTGGGTCTGGAGCTCGCCCAACCAGTGCGATAGGTCGGCTGACAGCTCGGCTGCCTCACGCGCGATCGAGTCCCGTTCAGGCGGGGGCGCTGCGCTCCAGCGTGCGAGCAGCACGTCGGTCTTGGCTTCGTACTCGGTGACCTTGACCCCGAACACCTTGAGCAGCTTGCGCGTCGGATCCGGGGGCCCGCCTCGTTCGCCCGGCCCGCCCGGCCCGTCCTGTCGCCCCTCGTGTCGACCGGTGCGTTCGTCCATTTCGCCCTCCGTTGCACCGCCATCGTATCCGCGGGCCTGGCCGTTCTGTGACGCAGGTCACGCTCGACGCCCGCCGCGCGCAACGGCATGCTGGTCCGATGAAGACGACAGTCACGAGCCACGAGGCGGTCACCGCGAAGCTCCCCGTCGGATACCGAGCGCGCGAGTTCGAGGATGGTGACCGCGAGGCCTTGGTCGAGGACCGGAACGCCGAGGTCGCCCCGATCCAGCGTAGCGACGCGGACGAGTGGCGCGAGTGGGAGCGGGTCGACCCGCCGAAGGACCAGCTCCGGATCACCGTCATCGCGCCGGATGGCGGCGTCGCCGGGCAGGCGGACATCGGTCCCGGCCACTTCGCCGGGCATCCGGACGGCGCGCTGAACGGCGGCATCGGCGTGCTCCGGGCCCACCGCGGCAAGGGCATCGGTGACGTACTCCTGTGGGCCATCGAGACTGATGCGCGGCGCCGGCGCGCGCCGCGCATCCTCGCCGGGGTCAATTCCGCGACCGCGGCTCCGCTCGCCTGGGCGACGGCGCGCGGGTATGCCGAGATCGGCCGACGGATCGAGTCGTATGTCGACGTCCCGGGATTCGACCCGACCCCGTACGCCGACGTGATGGACCGGGTCAGGATCTCCGGCCTGCGGCTCCGCACCTTTGCCGAAGTGCTCGAAGATCGCGACGCGGCCTCGCGCGAGGCGTTCTGGCGAGACCTCTACGCGGCCGAAGGGCCGATGTGGGACGACATTCCGTGGGCCAGCCCGCTCCCACACTGGCCCTACGAGCGCTTCCACCAGCTCGCCGTCGAGAGCGGCAAGCTCATCCACGAGGTCTCGCTGCTCGCCTACGACGGCGCGACGATCGCGGGTTTCACCACGACCGGTCGGCAGAAGGATCGCGGCCACACCTGGATGACCGGCGTTGGGCGCGGTTACCGCGGACGCGGCATCGCGCTCGCGTTGAAGGTCGAGATGCTCAAGCTCGCGAAGACCGCGGGCCTCGCGGCGATGCTCACGACGAACGATGAGCCGAACAAGGCGATGCGCGGGATCAACGCGAAGCTCGGCTACGTGATCCTCCCGGCCCACATCGAGCTCGAGAAGCGGCTGTAACAAGAAAAGGGGCGGCTTTCGCCGCCCCCGTTCTTCAGGTCCGCTCGCGCGATCGAAGGTCAGTCCGCGGGCGCGGGGGCCGACATCGAGAACTGCTCGTCCTCGCCGCCGACCTCCTCCCAGATCTTCACATTCTTCGGCTCCTTGAGGAACAAGGTTCCGATGATGACGGTCATGAGCGCCACGGCGATGACGTAGAACAAACCGAGGTAGATGTTGCCGTTCGGGTCGTTCGCCGGATTGAAGCCACGGAGGCTGATGTCAGTCTTGATCGGCAGACCCATGAAGTTCGTGAACAACGGCACGAACGACTTGCTCCCTTCCGGGAACGTGGCCCCGACGAGCGCGGTGAAGAACAGTGGCAGCAGCCCGCCGAACCAGCCGTTGCCGAAGTGGTACGGGATCGAGAGTGAGGTGTACCGGACCTTCGCCCGAAAGTACTCGACGAGGAAGGCGGCGATCGGCCCGTAGACCATGGTGACGAAGATGACCTGGATCCAGACGAGCGCGATCAAGGCGACCATGTCCGGATCCGCCTTGGTGATGAGCTTGGTCGTGGGATCGATCGTGACGTGGGCCGCGTCGTACATCAGGTGGTAGATCGGCCAATAGCTGATGGCCGCGATGAGACAGCCACCGAGGATGATCACCTTGCGGCCGATCTTGTCGGACAGCCAGCCGAAGAACAGGAAGAACGGCGTTCCCAGGCCGACGGCCCAGAGCATGACCGTGTAGGACTGGGTGAAGTTGAGCTTCAGGTACGACGTCATGAAGAAGTTCGCTTGGAACTGTCCCTGATACCAGACCACACCCTGGCCCGCGGTGAGGCCAAGCAGCACCAGCGCGATCGTGCCGATCTTGCGGCCGCTAAAGCTCTCCTTGGCCCAGGTGCCTGTCGTCTTGGCCGTCTCTCCCGCGGCCTTGAGCCGGGCGAAGAGCGGGGTCTCTTGCAGGCGCATCCGGATAAAGATCGCGAGTCCGAGCAGTAAGGCCGAGATGAGGAACGGGATCCGCCAGCCGAAGCTCGCGAAGTCGGCAGGGCTCATGTTCAAGCGGAACGCGAGGATGATCGCGAGCGCGAGGAAGAAGCCGACCGTGGCGGTCGTCTGGATCCACGAGGTGTAGAAGCCGCGCCGATGATCCGGCGCGTGCTCGGCAACGTAGATCGCCGCACCGCCATATTCGCCGCCGAGGGCAAGCCCCTGGGCCAGGCGGAGGAGGACAAGGATGATCGGCGCCGTCACGCCGATCTGCGCGTAGGTCGGGAGCAGGCCGACGATGACCGTCGCCCCACCCATGATCGTGATCGTCATTAGGAACGCGCGTTTGCGTCCGACGACGTCACCGATCCGGCCGAAGACGACCGCGCCGAATGGCCGGACGAGGAAGCCGGCGGCGTAGGCCGCGAACGCGGAGAGAAGCTGAGCGGTGGGATTGTCATTGGGAAAGAAGAGCGGCGCGAGGAACGGGGTGAGGGTCGCGTAGAGGTAGAAGTCGTACCACTCGATGATCGTCCCCGCCGATGAGGCGCCGATCACGAACGGCAGTCCGTAGGTCGTCCGCCAGCCCCCCAAGGTGGGGCGGGTCATGGTTGCCAACGTATCCCTCCCATCGCTGCTCGCGCGGATGCGCGATGGCGGGTATTTACGGTCCTTTGCGAGCCGTCGTCAAGGGGGCAGCCGATCCGGCCGATCCGGCCGATCCCGCCGATCCCGCCGATCCGGCCGATCCCGCCGATCCGGCCGATCCCGCCGCGGCGGTCAGTCCTCTTTCCCCGTGGCGCTCGCGGTCCGGATCGTGTCCACGACCGTGGCGTCGGCGAGCGTGGTGGTATCGCCTAGCGATACCCCGTTCGCGATGTCCCGAAGCAGCCGCCGCATGATCTTCCCCGACCGGGTCTTGGGGAGCTCGGGGGTGAACATGATCGTCTTGGGGCGGGCGATCGAGCCGATCTTCGTGACGACGTGCTCGCGCAGCTCTTTCGAGAGCTCGCCGGTACCGTCGACGCCCCCGCGCAAGGTGACGAACGCGAAGATCGCCTGGGTCGTCACCGGGTCGTCGCGGCCGATGACCGCAGCCTCCGCCACCCTGGGGTCCGACACCAGGGCGGACTCGACCTCGGTCGTCGAGATGCGATGGCCGGAGATCTTCATCACGTCGTCGACACGGCCCATCAGCCAGTAGTAGCCCTCGGTGTCGCGCTTGGCGCCATCCCCGGCGAAGTAGCGCCCCGGATACTTGCTCCAATAGGTCTCGCGGTACCGCTTGTCGTCGTTGTAGATGCCGCGGAGCATCGAGGGCCACGGCCGGCTGAGCACGAGGTAGCCGGCCTGCCCGAGCGGGACGCTCTTCCCTTCCTCGTCGACGACATCGGCCTTGATCCCGGGAAAGGGGAATGTCGCACTGCCCGGCTTCGTGGTGGTGATCCCGGGGAGCGGCGTGATCAGGATCGACCCCGTCTCGGTCATCCACCAGGTGTCGACGATCGGACAACGGCCTCCGCCGATGTGCTCCTGGTACCAGAGCCAGGCCTCGGGGTTGATCGGCTCGCCGACCGATCCGAGGAGGCGCAGCGACCGCAGATCGTGCTTCTGTGGGTACTCCGCACCCCATTTCATGAAGGTGCGGATCGCCGTCGGCGCGCAGTAAAGCACCGATACCTTGTAGGTCTCGATGATCGACCACCAGCGGTCCTTGTCCGGAAAGTCCGGCGTGCCCTCGTACATGACGCTCGTCGCGCCATTGGCGAGCGGCCCGAAGACGATGTAGCTGTGCCCGGTGACCCATCCGATGTCCGCGGCGCACCAGTAGACGTCTTCGTCCTTGATATCGAAGACGAGCTTGTGGGTGGCAGCGACCCCGGTGAGGTAGCCGCCGGTAGTGTGCACGATCCCCTTCGGCTTCGCCGTCGTCCCGGACGTGTACAGGAGATAGAGCATGTGCTCGGCATCGAGCGCCTCGGCCTCGCACTGGACCGGCTGCCGGGCAACGATGTCGTGCCACCAGATGTCACGGCCCTCGGTCCAGCCGACTGGCTCCTTGGTGCGCTGGACGACGAGGACCTTCTCGATCGTGGTCGCCTGGGCGACCGCGGCATCGGCGCTCTTCTTCAGCGGGACGATGGTGCCCTTTCGATAGCCCCCGTCGGCGGTGATGAGCACCTTGGCCTGCGAGTCATTGATCCGCCCGGAAAGCGCCTCGGCCGAAAATCCGCCGAAGACGACGGTGAACGGCGCGCCGATCCGCGAACAGGCGAGCATCGCGGCGGGAAGCTCGGGGATCATCGGCATGTAGATGGCGACCCGGTCGCCCTTCTGCACACCGAGCTCCTTCAGCGCGTTCGCGCAGCGCGACGTCTCGTCCAGCAGGTCCTGGTAGGTGATCGTCCGGGTGTCCCCCCGCTCACCCTCCCAGTGGAACGCGACCTTGGTCCCCTTCCCCGCGCGGACGTGCCGGTCGAGGCAGTTCTCGCTCACGTTCAGCTGGCCGTCGGCGAACCACTTCGCGTACGGGACCTCCCACTCCAGCACCTGCGTGAACGGCTTGCGCCACAGGAGCGTCCGCGCCTGCTCGGCCCAGAATCCCTCGAAGTCCGCCTCTGCCCGCTCGTAGATCCCGGGGTCCGCCGCGTTCGCCTGGGAGACGAAGCTTAGGGGCGGAGCGAAGGTCCGGGTCTCGGTCCCCAGGGTGTCCAGCGCGGCGCCAGCAGGCTCAGGTGGGGTCTGCGGATCCATTCGTCGTCCTCCTCCGGCTACAGGGCGCTCGTGCGCCCGGCGCGGTGGGCCTCGAGGTGTGCACCGTAATGATTCGACAGCGTGAGCAGCCAGCCAAAGCAATTCAGCTCGCCGTAGAAAGGGTGCCGGGCCGTCGCGGCGGTGTCCGGCTCCGCCGGGAACGCACTGCGCAGCCGATCCGTCGCCGCGCCTGCCTTCGCGGCGAGGGCCGCGAACCCGGCGCGGGTCACCTCGCCGGCCCCAGGTCGCGGCTGGCCGGTCGCCCCGACGGGTTCCGCGCGCGCGAGCCGGAGCGCGATCCCAGCGACCCCTCGCTCGACGAGGAGCAGATGCACCGCGATCTGACCGAGGCCCCAGCGGTCATCCGTTCCGGTGGCAAGCGCCGCGTCGTCCGCCGCAGCGACGAGCTGCAGAAGGACGGCGCGCTCCTGGTCGGCCCGGGCGGTCAGGAGTGCGACCGTCTCCTGGATCCAGGCCGGGCGATCGGATGGGTCATCGACGACGGTGAGCGACATTGCCACGACATGATGCCCCGCCAGACCGCACAATGCAGCGGAAACACGGCCCACAGCGGCCTTTGGAGGAATGAACAGGGTGGCGTCACAGACGAAGTCCCAGATTCTCAGCACGCTCTCGGACAAGACCGACCTTTCGAAGAAGCAGGTCGCCGCGGTGCTCGAAGAGCTCGCGAACCTCGCGTACAAGGAAGCGAAGAACGGCTTCACCGTCCCCGGCCTCGGCAAGCTTGTGATCGTGGACCGCAAGGCCCGTCTCGGTCGGAACCCCGCGACCGGTGCCGAGATCAAGATCCCGGCGAAGCGCGTTCTGAAGTTCCGCATCGCCAAGGCGGCGAAGGACGCGACCATGGCCAAGCCGCGCGGCAAGTAGGACCCGACCCAGCACTCATCTCGGCAGCGAGGTCCTTCATCGAATGAGCGGCGCATACATCGCTGAGCTCGCGGTGAAGGACCTCGCTCTCGTTTCAGAGCTCCGTCTCGAGCTCGGTCCCGGTCTCACCGTCCTCACCGGAGAGACCGGCGCCGGGAAGTCCATGCTGGTCGACGCGGTCCTCGCGGTGACCGGCGCACGCGTCGGCAGCGATCTCATCCGTGAGGGCGCCGAGCGTGCGCGGATCGAGGCGGTCTTCGCCCTGCCGAAGGCGGCCGACACCGAAGGCGAAGGCGATGGCGAGCTCATCCTCACCCGCGAGGTCCAGCCCGGCCGCGCTGCGGCGCGGATCAACGGCGAGACGGTGCCCGTCGCGAAACTCGCCGAGCAGGGTAGTGAGCTTGTGGCGGTGCACGGCCAGGGCGAGCAGCTCCGACTGGCGCGACCGGCCGTCCAACGTGACCTCCTTGACGCGTTCGGCGGCCACGCCGCGTTGCGCGCAGTGACCGTGGCCGCGCATCGCGCGCTCGCACAGCTGGTCGGCGAGCGCGCGGCGCTTGGGGGTGACCCGCGGGAGCGCGCGCGCCGCCTCGAGCTCCTCACCTACGAAGTCAGCGAGATCGACGCAGCGAAGATCCGCGATGAAGAAGAGCAGCAGCTCGCGGCCGCGCTCGGTGTCGCCCGCGCGGCCGACCAGCTCCGGGCCGCCGCCGCGTCGATCCAGGACACCCTCGCCGGGGAACGCGCCGCCGCACACGACCGGCTCGCGATCGCGGCACGGGACCTCACGTCGGCCGCGGCGCTCGATCCGCGCTTAGGCGAGCTCGCCGATCGGCTACGCGCGCAGGTCGATGAGGTCGCCGACATCGCGGCGGAAATGCGGCGCTACGGCGAGGGCATCGACGCCGATCCACGTGAGCTTGCGGCGCTCGAATCGCGGAGCGATCTCCTCGCGGAGCTCCGACGGAAGTACGGCCCGACCCTCGCGGATGTCGTGGCATACGGCGAGCGCGCGCGACACGAGCTCGACGACGTGTCCTCCCGCGAGGAACGTCTGGTCCGCGTAGACGCGGAGGAGGCGCAGGCCCGCGTGGCGCTGGCCAGCGCTGCCGCCAAGCTCCACGCCGCGCGCGAGCGGACCGCCAGCACGCTCGCGACCGCGGTCGAGGCTGAGCTCGCCGGGCTGGGGCTCGCGCGCTGCACCTTTCGCGTGACGCTCGAGCCACAGGAGCCCGACGCGAGTGGCGGTGATCGGGTCCGCTTCCTTATCGCGCCGAATGCCGGCGAGCCGCTGGCGCCGCTCGAAGCAACGGCATCGGGAGGGGAGCTATCACGGATCATGCTGGCGCTCGAGGTCACCCTCGCCGCGCAGGACGCGACGCCGGTCCTGGTATTCGACGAGGTCGACACCGGCGTCGGTGGTCGGCTCGGGGAGATCGTCGGCCGGTCGCTCTGGACGCTGGGCCGCCGCCACCAGGTGCTCTGCGTGAGCCACCTCGCACAGGTGGCGGCGTACGCCGACACCCACGTCCGGGTCGCGAAGGTCGTGCGCGGGGGGCGGACGCACGTCACGGCCGAGCGCCTCGGGCCGGCGGCGGCGATCGCCGAGCTCGCCGCCATGCTCGGCGCCGGCGGCGCGGCATCGTCGCTCGCCGCCGGAGCGCGAGAGTTGCATCAGGCGGCGGAAGCGTGGAAGCGCGGGAGCCCGAAGTCCCAAGCGAGCGCTAGGAAGAAGCGGTAGAACAGCGAGGATGATCGTCGCCGCGGACCTCGAGGGAACCCTCACGACCGGCGAGACCTGGAAGGGGATCGGCCGCTATCTGTCCGCGTCCGGCCAGTCCGGCCA
>JAYVCA010000121.1:0-4806 GCA_043750135.1 Chloroflexota bacterium
CCGAGCGTCGAGGCCCGTAACGTCACTCACCAAGCGAAGAAGCTCTCCCTCGACGAGCTGAAGACCTTCCGCGACCGGCTCGAGCTGCCGATCTCGGACGAAAAGCTCGCCGACGCGCCGTTCTATCACCCCGGCCCCGAGAGCGAGGAGATCCGCTACATGCTCGAGCGGCGCCGGCAGCTCGACGGCGCGGTGCCGCGCCGGCTGGTGCGAGTGAAGGCGATCGGGACCGCTGACCCATCGGCGTTCGCCGAGTTCCCCAAGGGGAGCGGTGCGGCGGCGGCGTCCACGACGACCGCCTTCGCGCGGCTATTGCGTAATCTCCTGCGCGACAAGAACCTCGGCAAGCGGATCGTCCCGATCATCCCGGACGAGGCGCGGACCTTCGGCATGGACCCGCTGTTCAAGGAAGTCGGTATTTACTCGCCACTCGGGCAGCGGTATGAGCCGGTCGATGCCGAGACGCTGCTTCCCTACCGAGAAGCGCAGGACGGTCAGGTGCTCGAAGAGGGCATTACCGAAGCCGGCTCGATGGCGTCGTTCACCGCCGCCGGGTCCGCGTACGCGACGCACGGTGAGCCAATGGTGCCGTTCTACATCTTCTATTCGATGTTCGGCTTTCAGCGGACCGGCGACCAGATGTGGGCCTTCGGCGACGCGCGCGGCCGCGGCTTCCTCCTCGGCGCCACGTATGGGCGCACCACCCTGAACGGTGAGGGCCTGCAGCACGAGGATGGGCATAGCCTGCTCCTCGCTTCGACGATCCCCAACATCCGGATCTACGACCCGGCATTCGCCTACGAGACCGCGGTGATCGTCGAAGACGGTCTGCGGCGGATGTTCGTCGAAAACGAGGACGTCTTCTTCTACATCACGCTGTACAACGAGAACTACCCGATGCCGCCGATGCCCGAAGGGGTCCGGGAGGGGATCCTCCGTGGCCTCTACCGGTTCCGTCCGGGACACACCGGCAGCCGCCGCAAGGTCACGCTGCTCGGATCAGGTGCGATCCTGCAGCAGGCACTCCGGGCACAGGAACTCCTCGCCGATAAGTACGACGTGAGCGCCGACGTCTGGAGCGTGACCTCATACCAGCTCCTGCGCAACGACGCGCTCGAGGTCGAGCGCTGGAACCGCCTGCACCCCGAGACCCAGCCGCGCGAGTCGTACCTCGCGAGCGTCCTTCGCGGCGGCGGCCCGGTCATCGCGGCGACGGACTCGCTCAAGGCGGTGGCGGACCAGGTCGCGCGCTGGAGCCCGCAGCCGTTCGTCTCCCTCGGGACCGACGGCTTCGGCCGCAGTGACACCCGCGAGGCCCTGCGCCGGCATTTCGAGGTCGACGCCGAGAATATCGCCGTCGCCACGCTCCACTCGCTGGCCCTCTGCGAGCAATATCCCGGCGCCGACGTTACCCATGCGATCGCCGAGCTCGGCATCGACCCTGAGCGTCCGGAGCCACGTCAGGCCTGAGCCCCCATCCCGCCAGACGAAAGACGGATTGCGCAGGGGCGAAGCCAGCGCATAATCCCGGCATTCCGGCGGGAGGATCGTGAGTGGAAGAACAGGGGCCTCGCAAGATGGACCGGCGGACCCTTCTTAGGAGCGCGGCCATCGCGGCAGCGATACCGATCGCGGCGGCATGCGTCGGCGCGCAGAACACCGGGAGTGGCGGCTCCGCGGCTCCCGCGGCAAGCGGCACTGGGGCGGCAGCGAAGAAGCTGTCGGGCGACCTCAAGATCTTGCAGTGGAGCCACTTCGTCCCGGACTTCGACAAGTACCTGGACGGCTGGGCCAAGGAGTGGGGTGAGAAGAACGGGGTGAAGGTCACGATCGACCGGATCCCGCAGGCCGATCTCCCCGCCCGCTTCGCTGCCGAGGCGGGATCGAAGTCGGGGCATGACCTCATCGCCCACTTCGCCAACGGCCTGCCGGCGCTCTTCCAGCCCAGCCTGGTGGACATCAGCGATATCTGCGACCGCGCGGCGACCAAGTACGGAGGCTGGCTCCCGGCGGGGGAGGCGATCGGCAAGGTCAAGGGCAAGTGGTACGGCTTCCCAGACTTCCTGGTGCCGTTCCTCTCGTCCTGGCGGACGGATTATTGGAAGGCCGCGGGCTTCACCAAGGAGCACCTCGAGAGCTGGACCGATCTCTTCGACAACGCGGCGAAGCTGAAGACGGCCGGGCACCCCGTCGGGACGGCGATGTCCCAGACCTCGGACGGAGAGCACACCTGGCGGTCGCTCATGTGGTCGTACGGCGCCTACGAGTTCAGCAAGGACGGCACCCAAGTCGCCATCGACAGCAAGGAGACCCGGCAGGTCCTCGACCTGGCGAAGGGCCTCTACGGGAACATGGAGAACGCGGTCCTCTCCTGGGCCGACGTGGACAACAACACCTATCTGCAATCCGGCAAGGGCTCGTGGATCTACAACCCGATCAGCGCCTACCGCACCATCGAGACCCAGAACCCCGACCTGTTCAAGAACATCAACATCGAGAACCCGCTGAAGGGCCCGGTCGCCCAGATCGCGTCGATCCAATTCACCGTCTACGGGATCTGGAACTTCTCCAAGAACATCGATGCCGCGAAGCAGTTCCTCATCGATTACAGCGATGACTGGGAGGGACAGTTCAAGGCGAGCAAGGGCTATAACAACCCGTTCCTCAAGTCGCACCAGAAGAAGCCGATGCCGGTCCTGGGCGCCGACCCCAAGCTCACCCATCTCCAGGACATCGCGAACTTCGTCCAGCCGGTGGGCTACCCGGGGCCGTCGTCGCAGGCGGCGTACGACTCCCTGAATACCCACATCGTCACGGACCTGTTCGCCAACTACTGCACCGGCAAGAAGTCGGCGGACGATTCGATCGCGGAAGCCGTGAAGCGGCTGAAGGACTCACTGGCGAAGTTCCCGATCTAGAGCGCAACGATCGGGCCGGCGTCGCCGGTCGCCGCGGCAAGGGGGTCGGAGCTCGTCGCTCCGGCCCTCTTTCTTATTTCAGCGCGCCGCCCGTGATCCCCCGGACGAACGTGTCCATGAAGAAGTTGTACGCGATGGCAACCGGGAGCGAGACGATCAGCGCTCCGGCCATGAGCGATCCCCAGAAGAACACGTCGCCCCGGATGAGGTTGGTGACGACCCCGAGCGTGACCATCTTCTCTTCCGAGGAAGACACGAACGTGAGCGCGTACACGTACTCCTGCATGACCAGGGTGAACGCGAAGATAACGATCGTGAGGATCCCCGGGATGCTCACCGGCAGAACGATGCGGAACATCGCCCCGAGGCGGCTGCAGCCGTCCACCCGCGCGGCCTCGGTGATCTCCCGCGGGACGTTCTTGAAGAATCCCATGAGCAGCCAGGTGCAGAACGGGATCGTGAACGTCGGATAGACCAGGGCCAGCGACCACTTCGTGTCATTAAGGCCGAGTCCGGCGACGAGCTGCGAGAGCGGCAGGAACAGAAGCGTTGGCGGAACAAGGTAGGTCAGGAAGATCCCGATGCCCAGGCTGCCCGACCCGGGAAAGTTGTGGCGAGCGAGCGCGTAGGCAGCCGGGACGCAGATGAGCACGGTGATCGCGACGACAGCGAGACCGACCTCCAGGGTGTTGCGGACCCAGGTGACGAAGTCGGTCTGCTCGAAGAGGTATTTCACCTGGTCGAGCGTCGGCGCCATGTTGAAGATGAGCGGATTGTTGTCCAGGTTGTAGAGATCGTTCACCTGCTTGAACGTGGTGATGAACATCCAATAGACCGGGAAGATCGCAAAGATCACGAAGAGCGAGAGCACGAACCAGAACAGGATGTCGTTCCGCAGGCGCCGACGGCGGAAGGCCGCGGAATGCGCGGACTTCGGACGCTGGGTCGTCGTGGCGGCCATCTAGTCCAGCGTCCTCGCCTTGAGCGTGCGGAGCATCACGAGCGCCCCGGCAAGCATCGCCGGGAAGAGGAAGAGCGAGATCGTCGCACCCCGGCCGAGGCCGCCGGAGATCACACCGGTCACGAAGGCGTATGACGCGATGACGTGCGTCGAGTTCACCGGATTTCCTCGGGTCATCAGCCAGACCACGGTCATGTCGGTGAAGGTGAAGACGAGCGAGAAGAGCAGCGCGATGAAAAGGATCGGCGCGATGATCGGCACCATGATCTTCCGCCACCGGGTGATGAAGTTCGCCCCGTCCAAATTCGCCGCCTCGATGATCTCTTGAGGGACGGAGCTGATGCCGGCGGTGAGGATGATCGCGTTGAACGGGAGATTTCGCCAGACGTTCACGATAATGATCGAGATCATCGCCGGGATCTCCTCACCGAGCCAATTCGGTCCTTCGGTGAACAGGCCGGTGTGGGTCCCGATCCAGTTGATGACGCTGTAGGTCGGGTTGAACATCCAGGTCCAGGCCATGACCCCGATCGCGATCGGGATCGTGAACGGCACCATGATCAGCCCCCGGATGATGCGGCGGCCGCGAAACTTCCGGAGCAGCAGGAACGCGAGCGTCGTCCCGAGGACCATCTGCAGCGCCTGCGACACCAGGGTGAAGATGAAGGTGTTCGCCAGCGCGCGCTTGAAGATGTCGTCGTTCAGCACGTTCTGGAGATTGGCCAGGCCGGTGAATGGGCCGATCGGCTGGCTGACCGTCGCGTCGCTCACGGTGAACCAGAGGGCGATGGCGAAGGGGTATCCGACCAGCAACGCGATGTAGAGGATCGCCGGCGCAACGAGGGTGTAGCCAAAGACGCGCTCGCTGTCGAGCAGATGGCCGAGGCGGCGGCCGATCATGTGATGCCCCGTCGAGCGCTGCCGCGC
>JAYVCA010000122.1:0-4999 GCA_043750135.1 Chloroflexota bacterium
CCCTTGATCTTGTTCGCGACCTCCTCGGCGGTGAGGCCCTTCACGTCGGCGCCGTTCACGGTCTTGATCCGGTCCCCGGACTTCACCCCGGCCTTCTCCGCCGGGCTGCCGCCGAACACCTTGGTGATCTCCGGGAGACCGGTGGGATCGTTCGCCGAGAGCTGCGCGCCGATCCCCGAGTATTCCGCCGGTGGCTGGTTGAAGCCCTTTGCCCGTGCCGGATCGAGGTAATAGGTGTGGCAGTCGTTCATCGACCGGGCCATCCCGTCGGTCGCCGCCTGCTCGAGCGCGGTCGCGGTCTCGCTCGGGTAGCGCTTCACGAGGCCGTCGAGCGCGTCGCTGAATTTTGCGAAGTCGGACTCGGTGCTGCCGGTGAAGTCAGGCCGCGTCAGCACCGGGTCGCTGATGCCGTCCTTCTTCACCTGGGCGACGGCCGCGTCGAGCGCCGCGTTCAGCAGCTGCGGCGAGCCGGGCTTGTCGACGCTGCGTTCGATGAGGATGTGGAACGCGGCCTCCGCGGTCTTGAACGTCGAGGTGCTGCTCGGCGCCACCGGCTCGGCGATGACCGTGCAGGCGGAGATGATGAGGGCGACGGCGACGAGCAACGGAATGCCGCGGTGGAACCGCTTGGAAATCATCACGAGTCCGTCGATTGTACGGGGGTCGCCGGTCGGCGGCGGTCAGGCCGCCGAGTCGTGCATGATCTTGCGCAGCCGGCCGAGCGCCCGGAACTGGAGGGCGCGGATCGCCCCCTCGTTCTTCCCCAGGACCTGCGCCACCTGGCGGCTCGAGAGGTTCTCGACGAAGCGGAGGATCAGCACCTCCTGCTGCTCGGTCGTGAGGTGCTTCACCGCGCCACGGAGGGCATCGACCTCCTCGCCATGCACTGCCCGCTCGTGCGCCGTCGGGCCGTCCTCGGCCAGGCCGAAGGCGTCCTCGATGTCGACGGTCGGCCGGTCGCGCCGCCGCCGGTCGGTGACCGCGTTGCGCGCGATCGTGTACAGCCAGGCGAGGAAGGACTTGCCCTGCCAGCGGTACCGATGGATGTTCGCGAACGCGCGGGTGAAGACCTCGCTGGTGAGGTCCTCGGCGTCGCTCGGCTCGCGGACGCGGTAGAGGAGGTAGCGGTACACGCTGTCGACGTGGGTGTCGTACAGCTCACCGAAGGCGGCGCGGTCGCCGTTCCGCGCGCGGTCGATGACGTCAGGGACCGGGCCGAAGGCCTCGATGACCTGCGCTGACTCAAAGGTCGCGACCGCAACGGTCAACTCGGTTGACGCCCCCTTCGCTCCCATTCGCTACGCGCTCGGTGAGCCTACCGACGCATATACGGGGCCTTCAACCATCCATCGGTACCATCGGCGTCCCATGACCGTGCCATTTCGTACGCCACGCGTACGACCGGTACTGCAGTACTGCCCCGGTTGGCGGGATCGATCGGGAGATCGATCGGATCCAAGCGGACGAGCGTGCGTTCGCAACCTCGCCGCGGCTATGGATCAGGAGCGCTCCGTCAACGACCCGCGATCTTGTCCTGGAGCAGCTTCGTCGCGACGTCGATGGCCGTCGCGTCGCTCGCGGGGACATCCGGTGGGATCCCGACGTTGTTGTACTTCGCGCCGGTCACCGCGCCGACGAACTCCTGGACCGTCACCGCGAGCCGGGTCCCGTCGGGGAGGGTGACCAGGTTCGTCGCGCCGAGGCAGCCGACGCTCTTGCTACCGACGATCGTCGCGCGCTTGTTCTCCTTGAGCCCCAGGGCGAGCACCTCCGGCGAGCTGCCCCCGCGGCCGTTCAGAATGATCGCGATCGGGAGCTGGTACGCCTCGGGGAGTCGGAGCTCGCCCTTCGCGGTGACGATGCCACCGCTTCCCGAGCGGGTCTGGATGTCCATGATCTTCGCGCCGTCCTTGAGGAACCAGCTGGTCATCGTCTGCGGCGGATCGCCACCGACGTTCCCCCGGAGGTCGAACAGCCAGGCCTTCGCGCCCTGGGCGAGGAGCTTGGTGAGCTGCTTGTGGACCTCGGTCGTGATGTCGTAGGTCCCGGTATGCAGGAACTCGTGCCAGGTGACGTAGCCGATGTCCCCACCGATGATCCGGCTCTCCAGGCCGGCCTCGTCATCGACCGCGAACGATCCCGGCGCGGGGACCTGCATCGAGACGCCGCCCCCGGGCACCCCGCTCTTCCGGTTCACGTAGTAGGTATGGCAGTCCGGCGCGACCTTCATCCAGGCGTTGATCACCGTGTCGGCGATGCGGTCCGGGGAAAGCTGCGGGTTCTTCGCCGCGAGCGCCCCCGCCGCGCTCGCGAACTTGGTGAAGTCGGCGAGGACCTGCTCGGAGACATCCTGGAACTGCGGGGTCGGGACGGCGTCGGTGCCCCCGGTGGCCCGCGCCTCGGCCTTGATGGCGTCCAGGCCCGCGGTGAGCAGCGCCTTGCTCGAGGGCCTGTGGACGTCCGAATCGGCGATGAAGCTGTAAGCGATGTCGAGCTTGGCCTTCTTGATGTCCGCCGTGGCCAAGGCGGCGGGCGTCCCGCTCGTCGTCGCACCGCCGGTCGGCGGCGTGCAGGCGAGGATCAGGACGGCGAGGAGCGCGAGGAGAGCGATCGGGCGGCGCATACCGACACGATACGCGAGCGCCGGTGACAGCTAGGTGCGGGCTTCGGTCGGCCGAGGCGCGTGTTCGGCCTCCCACTCGGACGGGGACGCGCAGAAGCCCTCGTAGTCGATGTACTCGGTGATCGTCGGATGGTCGCCGCAGGCGGGGCAGTCCGGGTCGCGACGGAGCTTCACCTCACGGAATGACGCATCGAGCGCGTCGATGAGGAGATAGCGGCCGACGAGGGGCTCGCCGATCCCGAGGACCAGCTTCAGCGCCTCGTTCGCCTGCAACGTGCCGACGATGCCGGGCAGCACACCCAGGACGCCCGCCTCGGCGCAGGACGGCGCCAGCTCGGGCGGCGGCGGCTGGTGGAACAGGCAGCGGTAGCAGGGACCCGCACCCGGCTTGAACACCGTGAGCTGGCCCTCGAAGCGGTAGATGCTGCCATGCACGACCGGGATCCCGTGCTTGATCGACGCGTCGTTCAGCAGGTAGCGCGTGGGAAAGTTGTCCGCGCCGTCGACGATGACGTCGTAGCCGGCGATGATCCGGTCGATGTTCGCGGCGGTGAGCCGCTCGGCGTAGGCGATGACCGTCACGTCGGGATTCAGGGCAGCGATCGTCTCCGTCGCGGATTCGACCTTCGGGCGTCCGATGCGCTCGGTCGTGTGGAGGATCTGGCGCTGCAGGTTCGTGAGGTCGACGACGTCGGAGTCGACGATGCCGATGGTGCCGACGCCCGCGGCGGCGAGGTAGAGCGCGGCCGGCGAGCCGAGTCCACCGGCGCCGATGAGGAGCACCTTGCTTTGCAGGAGCCGATGCTGTCCGCGCTCGCCGACCTCCGGGATGAGGAGGTGGCGGCTATAGCGCTGGGCCTGCTCGCCGGTGAGCGACTCGGGCTTGGTCCAGGGCAGGCCGGAGTCCTTCCAGCGGTTGTAGCCGCCGGTCATCGAGATGACGTTCGTGTAGCCGAGCTTGGCCAGGGTGTCCGCGGCCATGACCGAGCGGACCCCGCCGGCGCAGTAGAGGATCGTGGCGGCGTCCTTGTCCGGGAGGCGGTCCTCGGCCCATTGCTCGAGGAAGCTCTTTGGCACGAATGCCGCGCCGGGGAGGTGGCCCTCGTCCCACTCGTTCTTCTCGCGCACGTCGCCGAGCTGGACCTCGCCGGAGCGGAGCAGCTCCTGGACCTCCTGGGGCGTCGCTTCCTTTACCCGCTGCCGCAGGCCGTCCATGTAGTCGCGGTAGCTGCTTCCCATGCCCAAATTGTAAACCTACCCGGCCAGTCGGAAATTCCCACCCACCCGCACTAGGCCGCACTAGGCCGCACTAGGCTGGACCGGTGGAGACCCTCTATTTCGACCTGCTCCAGTTCGGCTACCAACTCGCCCTGGCGGTGCTGGTGGGCGGGGGGCTGGTGCTCGGCACCGCCGCTGCGCCGGCGATCTTCCGCATCGTACGGAGCCGCAGCGAGGCCGGGACGATCTTCGGTGCGGTGCTGGCGCGCTACGACCAGCTCGCGGTGGTTGCTGCGGTCGGGCTGGTGATCACGAGCGTCCTGAAGTACGCCGCATTCGAGGATCTCTCGGTCGGCCCCCGCCTGTATGCGCGCTGGCTCGCCCTCGCCCTGCTCGTGGCGGCGGCCTTGTTCACCAGCCTCTGGGCCGGCCCGGTCGCGCGCGCGATCCGTTCGCGGACGCCGGGATTCGAAGACCTTCCCGATGGTCACCCCGCGCGCCGGGAGTTCGCGCAGCTCCATCGCTCCGCGAGCCGGGCGATGCGCGCCGGGGTGCTTGTCGGTCTCTTCGCCCTCTTTCTCTCGTGACCGTCATCCGCGAGGCGCGCCCGCGCGCCGGCCGCGGCGACCCGCTGCCGGCGGTGCTGCGCCACCGCGCCACGCTCAACCGCGCTCATCGGGTGCGCAACCCCGACGGGCTGGTGAAGCTGATCGACGCCTGCGGCTTCGCGTACAGCTTCACCCTGCGCGCCGGCGACGCGGCGATCCCGGCCTGCTTCGACCATCTCTCCACCAGCGACGAGGCGCAGAAATGGAATTGGATGTGGGGCTGGAAGGACGAGCTGCCCGAGGCCAAGCGCCTCTACTACGGGGCGCTCCTGGTGCGGAAGCCGACCTTCGTCTCCAACGCGTTCCTGCCCGTCTTCTACGCCACCTTCGGCCGCGCCGGCGAGGACGGTGACCACCTCGAGGACGTCCGCGCCGGCCGGCTCTCGGACATCGGACGGCGGATCATCGAGTACCTCGGTGCGAAGGGCGAGACGCAGACCAAGCGGATGCGCGCCGAGCTGGGCATCACCTCCAAGGAGGGCCGGGTCCAGTACGGGAAGGCGATCGACGAGGTCCAGCGCCTCATGTACGTCGCCCGCGTCCGCGCCGT
>JAYVCA010000123.1:0-4961 GCA_043750135.1 Chloroflexota bacterium
GCCAGCCTCCGGTCACAGGATCCCACTCGACGAGCGGCGCGGTGTTCGGGCCGGCGGTCCCGGGAAGCGTTCGGTAGGCCCCCGACACGCGTCGCTCGATGATGTGCTCGCCCTCGGTCGTGATGTGGATCACGATGATCAGGTCGATGCGCGCGAGGTGGCTGGCCGGGATCCCGCACTCGTCGCGGAGCAGGGTCATCGCGTCGTCGGCGGAATCGGCGTGGAGCGTCCCGGCGATCGCGTATCCGCTGGCGACCGCGTCGAAGGCGCGTCGTGCCTGCGTGCCCCAGAGATAGATCGGCAAATGCGAGGAAAGCTCATTCGCCAAGAGCAGGGTGTCGTCCGGCGTGGTGTCTCCGAGGAACGCGAAGGTCTCGGCCGTGCCGGCGAGGTGGACCCGGTGGGTCGAAGCCAGCAGGTCGAGGAGCGCACCGAGAAGGGTGGTCTTGCCGGCGCCCTGCGGCAGCGCCGCGACGAGGACCGAGCGGTGCTGCTCGAGGCAGAGCCAGGCGAGCGCCGCGGTCCGCGCGTCGAGGGTCCCGCTGGCGATGATCTGCACGATGGAGAGGCCGGCAGGCGCATCAGCAGTGCGTCCCCAAAAGGTCGGCGGAGCGGAGGGAGCTTCGACGTCCGCGGCGGGCACGGACCCGGCGCGGGCGGGATCGCGTCGTTGCTGCACGGCGTGCCTCCTGAAGTCGAGGGTACCACGCTATTCTCACCATTCGATGAGCAGCGATCGCATTCCGAACGACGACCCTGCCGCGCTCGCCGCCGAGCTGCGCGAAGCGGCGGCGAAGAACGTTGCCGCGCTCCGCGACCACATCGTCCCGATCGCGCTCGAACCGCCAACGGTCTTCCGACCCTGATCGACGTCCGGTTTTCCACCGTTGCCGAGCAGGCGACCGCGCTCCGTCGCAGACGGATCTCTTCGGTCGAGCTCACCGAGGCGACACTGGCACTCCTCGAGTCCGATGGCCGGCGGCTCAACGCGGTCGCGGCGATCCTCCGCGAGCGCGCGCTCGCCGAGGCGGCTCGCGCCGATCGCGCGATCGCCCGCCGGACGACGCGGTCGTGGCTGATCGGCATCCCGTACGGCGCGAAGGATCTCCTCGCCGCCGTTGGCGCGCCCACGACCTGGGGCGCGCCGCCCTATCGCGATCAGGTCTTCGACCAGGACGCGACGGTCGTGCGCCGGCTCGGGCGATCGGGCGCGGTCCTTGCGGCGAAGCTCGCGATGGTCGAGCTTGCCGGCGGTGGCGGATATCGCTACCCGAGCGCATCGCTCCAGGGCCCGGGACGGAATCCCTGGGACCCGGAGCGCTGGTCCGGCGGGTCGTCCAGCGGGTCCGGCGCCGCGGTCGGCGCGGGGATCGTGCCGTTCGCGCTCGGTTCGGAGACCTCGGGCTCGATCGGCACGCCGGCGGCGTTCTGCGGGATCACCGGTCTTCGCCCCACGTACGGCCTGGTGAGCCGCGCCGGGGCGATGGCGCTGTCCTGGACCCTCGACAAGATCGGGCCGATGGCCCGGACCGCCGAGGACTGCGGTCTGGTCCTCGAGGCCATCGCCGGGCGGGACGCCGCTGATCCCACCCTCTCCGGGCGGCGCCACCGGGCGCTCTCCGGCCGAGCGGCGGCGACGGCGGTGCGGCGCGTCCGGGTCGGCATCGCCGAGGAGGACCTCGAGCATGCGTCGCCGGAGGCCCGGCGCGCATTAGCGCGCGGGCTCGCCGAGCTTCGCCGGATCCTGCCGAACATGACCCGCGCGGCGCTTCCGGACGACCTCCCGTACGGGCCGATGGTCGGCACCGTCTTCGGTGCGGAGGGCGCCGAGATCTTCAGCGAGCTCATCGCCTCGGGCCGCGTCGACCTGCTCATCGATCCGCGCCAGAAGGCCGGCCTGCGCCAGGGGTCGGAGATCCGCGCGGGCGATTACCTCCGAGCGATGCGCTTGCGGACGGTGCTCGCGGTGCGCTTCCGCGCGATCTTCGCCGAGGTCGACGTCATGGTCGGACTCGGTCGTTCGTCGACCGCGCCGGCGATCAGCGCCGCGCTCGACGGCCGGCCGCCCGGAGCGGGCTCACTGGCGCCGACCGCGAAGGGGGACGCACCCTTGCCCGGCAATACCGCGCTCATCCCCGCGGGCAACCTCGCCGGCCTCCCGGCGATCTTCTTTCCCTGCGGCTTCGGCACCGATGGACTCCCGGTCGGCCTGCAGCTGGTCGGGCCGCCGTTCAGCGAGCCGCTCCTGGTCGCGATCGTCGCCGCGTATCAGCGCGCGACGGACCATCACCTCAAGCGGCCGGCGGCCCGGCGCTCGGCGCGAGGTGGACCAGCCTCTCGCTAGGCGAGGGCGGGCAGCACCTCGCGCCCGATGAGCGCGACCATCGCGAGCTCGCGGCCGTAGGGAAACAGGGCGTTCACGTGGGCGATGCCGGCGTCGGCGTATTCCCGCAGGCGGGTCGCGACGACATCCGGCGTGCCGACGACCGCGCCAGGGCGCGCGGCGCGCCACTCCGCCGGGGTCAGCTTCGCTTTTGCCGCGGCCTCGGCGACGAGCTCATCGACCTCGTTCACGTCGGCCCCGACGAAGATCCCGATGAATGCGCTGCGGCGCAGGGTCACTGGATCGCGTTCCACGGCCACGCAGGCCGCGTCGAGCGCGCGCATCTGGTCCCGGATCGCCTCCGGGGTCATCCGGCCGCCGGCGAGGTTGAAGTTGAACCAGGTCGCGTACTTGGCAGCGGTGCGCATGATCCGCGGCTTGGTGCCGCCGATCCAGATCGGCAGTGGGGTCTGGAGCGGCTTGGGTGAGCACGGCGCGCCGGCGACGTGGTATCGCTTGCCGGTGTAGGTCGCGCGCTCCTGCGTCCACATCCGGGTGCAGATCTCGAGCGTGTCCACCAGCTCGTCCACCCGCACCTTGGGCTCGGGGAACAGGTAGCCGTAGGCGCGGTACTCGAGCTCCTTCCACCCGGCGCCGACGCCGAACTCGAGCCGCCCGCCGCTGATCTGGTCAACGCCGGCGGCGATCTTCGCCAGCAACGCCGGATTCCGGTATGACTGGCAGCCGACCATGAGGCCGAGCCGGATCCGCGCGGTGTCGCGGGCGAGGGCGGCGAGCAGGGTCCAGGCTTCCAGGCAGTCGGTCGTCACGGAGTCGGCGTCGAGGAACAGGTGGTCGCTCAGCCAGACCCGGCTGAGGCCGGCTGTCTCGCAGGCGCGCGCGATCGCCGCGACGTCGTCGTAGCGGTAGCCGAATTGGGGCTCGATCTGGATGCCGATGTCCATGCCGCAAGGGTACCGTGGACAGCCGGACTTAGACTCTCGGTCGTGAAGCTGCTCATCGCTCTCGCCGGGTCGGTCGCCATCGTCGCGGGCTGCGCCACCGGCGAGCAGAACGGGCGCGTCGCCGTTTCTGCCGGACCGAACACCTATCTGGAAGCACCGACCGCGCAGCGCGCGCAGGCCGGCATCGTCGACTCGAAGGGGTCGCCGATCGGATCTGCCAGCTTCGTGGAGCAGCGCCAGAACGTCCGCATCGAGATCACCATCACCACGCTGCCTCCCGGAACGCACGGCATCCACCTCCACGCGATCGGCAAATGCGATGGCCCTGACTTCGCGTCCGCAGGCCCGCACTTCAATCCCACCGGCGCGGCCCACGGGGTCGCGAACCCGAAGGGCCCGCATGCCGGCGACCTCCCGAATCTGGTGGTCGGGAGTGACGGCCGCGGGACCCTCGTTGCGTTCACGTCGCTCGTGGATCTGGCACCGGGGGCGTCGCAGTCCCTGCTGCAGTCGGCGGGTACGGCGATCGTCGTCCACGCGAATGCGGACGACGAAAAGACCGATCCATCGGGGAACACCGGCGGGCGCATCGCCTGCGGGATCATCAAGAAGGTCGGGTAGCCCGCGGGAGCGCGGTCCTGGTCAGGGCTCGGGGTCAGGGCTCGGGGTCAGGGCTCGGGCGCGTCGTCCTCGGCGGTGAGCCGGAACATCATGTGCCGGCCGGTCACCGTGATCGTCGCGAGCATGAATGCCGCGAAGATCGAGATCCCGATGTTCGGGAAGAGGCCCAGTTTGAGGACGAACGCGTTGAATCCGCCGACCAGCGCGAACCAGATCACGATCGCGACGAGCGTCTCCCGCAGCTGGAACGTGATCGGGCGGCGCGGGATCCGCCGCACCGGCCGGCGCTCCGGGGGCAGGAGGGCCTCCGCCGCTTGCCGATCGCGCCGGTCGTGGCGCATCACGCGAGTGATGTACCAGAGGGTGAGGGTCACGATGACCAGCTCGCCGGCCACATTGCCGTACTGCGCGGTCACCAGGGACAGCGGGATGAACAAGAACGCGGCGATGAGCACGACCGTCGCGAGCGTGGTGAGCAGGATCGTGAGCGCGCGGCGGAGCATCAGCGGGCGTCCCGCGTGCGCGCGAGCGCCCGCTCGATGAGCGAAAAGTCCGACGCCGGGATTTGATGGAGGTTTCCCTGGAACGCCAGCCGCCAATGTTGCGTTGGCCACGGGCGTACGAAGCGCAGACGAGCCACCAGGTCGCGGGCGGGTACCGCGCGGTCCGCGGGCCGCACGGTGTCCGGGCGGATCCGGAACCGCCACGGATAGGGATCAGCGCGGCCGGCCGACACCCAGATCGGCTCCCGTCCTTCGAAGACCGGGGAGGCGACGGTCGCCGTCGCCGCGAAGCCGGCGATCCCGACCAGGTACCAGCAGATCCGGTCACCCGGGGCGATCGTCTGGGCCCGTCGCCGGTGCCGGGACTTCACGCCCTGGATGGTGAAACGCCGGCGACGCGTCGCCGCGTAGTTCTCCGGCGTCGTGACGAGCATCCAGTGGCTAGGCGTGAGCTTCGATCCAGACCGCTCCGTCGTCGGTGTGCTCCTTCTTCCAGATCGGCACGACCTGCTTCAGCTCATCGATCGCCGCGCGCGCAGCGAGGAACGC
>JAYVCA010000124.1:0-6792 GCA_043750135.1 Chloroflexota bacterium
CATGGCGACAAGGTCGAGGTCACCGCAACAGGGGTCGTCGACCGGGTGCTGGCCGATCAAGACGGTCCATCAGGACCGCACGAGCGCTTCATCATCCGGCTCGCGGACGTGGGGCTCACCGTGCTGGTCGAGCACAATCTCTCGCTCGCGCCCCGCGTCCCGGTCGTGGTGGGACAGCACGTCAGCGTGCGCGGGGAGTACATCTGGAACGCCCAGGGCGGGCTGGTTCATTTCACCCACCACGATCCGGATCGCCGCCATGAGGGCGGCTACGTCGAGTACGGCGGGAAGCGGTACGAGTAGGCCTGGCGGCAGCGAGCCCCCAAGAGGAGGCGTGGGAGCCACGAGGGTATGCTCGGCTCCTTCGATCGGCCGGGACCGATCAATCCGACAGCGAGGTGCGGTGATGGCGCGCGGAAAATCGTCGGACCCGGAGGCAGCCAAAGCGGCACCGTCCACAGGAGCCACCCACGCCGGCCCGGCGTGGGAGCCACCCGCGAACTCCGAGTACGAAAAGCTCGGAAAGTTCTACCTCGGCCGACCGTACGACCTCGCGAACCGAGCGCCCGAGCCGGGACTGCTCCTGTACGACTCCAAAGACCTTGTGACCCACGCCGTCGCGGTGGGCATGACCGGCAGCGGAAAGACCGGCCTCTGCGTGTCGCTCATCGAAGAGGCGGCCATCGACGGGATCCCGACGATCGCGATCGACCCCAAGGGCGACCTGACGAACCTGCTGCTCACGTTCCCGGATCTGCGGCCGTCGGACTTCCGCCCGTGGATCAACGAGGACGACGCCCGGCAGAAGGGCCTGTCGCCTGACGACTTCGCCGCGCAGCAAGCAAAGGTCTGGGCCGACGGTCTCGCCTCCTGGGGCGAAGACGGCGCGCGGATCAAGCGCCTGCGTGACGCGGCCGACTTCGCGATCTACACCCCCGGATCGAGCGCCGGCATCCCGGTATCGATCCTGGCCTCGTTCGCGGCGCCGGCAGCGGCGATCCGCGATGACCGCGAGCTGCTCCAGGATCGGGTCTCTTCGACGGCGACGAGCCTCCTCGGGCTGCTGGGGATCGCTGCCGATCCGGTGAAGAGCCGCGAGCACATCCTGCTCTCGACGCTCTTCTCCGCCGCCTGGTCCGCCGGAGTGGACCTGGACCTCGCAGGTCTCATCGCACAGATCCAGACCCCGCCGGTGCAGAAGGTCGGCGTGCTCGACATGGAGTCGTTCTACCCGTCGAAGGAGCGGTATGGCCTGGCCACGGCGTTGAACAACCTCCTCGCCGCCCCCGGCTTCTCCAGCTGGCTGGAAGGCGAGAGCCTGGACATCGGGAAGATCCTGCACAGTGAGGCCGGGAAGGCTCGGGTCGCGGTGTTCTCGATCGCGCACCTCTCCGACGCGGAGCGGATGTTCTTCGTGTCCCTGCTCTTGAATCAGGTGCTTGCCTGGGTACGCGCGCAATCCGGCACGACGAGCCTGCGCGCGATCCTGTACATGGATGAGATCTTCGGATACTTCCCGCCGGTGGCGACGCCACCCTCAAAGCTGCCGCTCCTCACGCTGTTGAAGCAGGCCCGGGCGTTCGGTCTCGGGGTCGTGCTGGCGACGCAGAACCCCGTCGACCTGGATTACAAGGGGCTGGCGAACACGGGAACGTGGTTCCTCGGGCGTCTCCAGACCGAGCGCGACAAGGCCCGCGTGCTCGATGGCTTGGAGGGCGCTGCGGCCGCCGCCAATGCGAAGTTCGATAAGGCCAAGATCAGCACGATCCTGTCCGGACTGGGCAACCGGGTGTTCCTGATGAACAACGTCCACGAGGACGCGCCCGTGGTGTTCGAATCTCGGTGGGCGATGTCGTACCTGCGCGGCCCGCTGACCCGCGATCAGATCAAACAGCTCATGGCTGGACGGCATCCGATCGAGCCGCAGGCGCCGGCGGGCGCGGGCGTCGCGGGGCGCTCACCAGGGGCCGCAGCGTCACCCACGGGCTCTCGATCCGGGAGGCCGCTCGTGCCTCCGGACGTTCCGCAGCGCTTCATCCCCGCTCGCGGCGGCGCCAGCGGGGCGACGCTCGTGTATCGCCCCCGGCTCGTCGCGGCGGCGACGGTCCGCTTCGCCGATCCGAAGAGCGGCGTCGATGTGACGAACGAGCTCACGCACCTCATCCCGATCAGCGATGGGGCCGTGCCGGTCGACTGGGCCCGGGCCGAAGGGGTCTCGATACCGATCGCCGATCTGGAGCCGGACCCGCAGCCGGGGGCCGAGTTCGAAGCGCTCCCTCCGGCGGCGGCGCAGGTGCGGAGCTATGCGAGCTGGAAGACGGAGTACGCGGCGTGGCTCTTCCGGAACGCGACGCTCGACCTCAAACAGGCCGGCCGTGAGCAGCGGGATGCGCTCGTGGAGCGGATGCGGGCGGAATACGCGCCGAAAGTCCAGCGGCTCGAGGAAAAGATCCGCAACGCGCAGCAGGTCGTCGAGCGTGAGCAGGGGCAGGCCCGCGGGGCGCAGCTCCAGACGGCCGTCTCGATCGGGGCGACCGTGCTCGGGGCGCTTTTGGGCCGCAAGTCGATCAGCGCCACGACGCTCGGCCGAGCGACGACGGCGGCCCGCGGGGTCGGACGCAGCGTCGAGCAGCAACAGGATGTCGGCCGGGCAAAGGAGGATGTCGTAGCGGCTCAGGCCGACCTCGTCGCCCTGAACGTCCAGCTCGAGCAGCGCACCGCCGCACTCGACGTGGTCGCGATCCGCCCGACGAAATCGAACATCGACGTGCGCGTGGTGAGCCTCGCCTGGGAGCCGTACTGGCGCGACGCCCAGGGCAGTACCGTGCGGGCGTGGGCCTGATGTCGTCGTTGCCCGCCTGGGTGTGAGCGAGGTGGGCGGACGGGACCTCCTTGGCCTCGCCACCCAGACCGCGCGGGCGGCCGGCACACTCCTCCGCGAGCATGCGCTGAATGCGCCGACCAACGTCGCGAGCAAGTCGAGCCGGACCGACCAGGTGTCCGACGCCGATCGCGCGGCCGAGGCGCTCATCGTTTCGCGGATCCGCGCGGCGCGTCCCGGGGACCGGATCGTCGCCGAGGAGGGCGGGGGCGGCGATGGCCCGGGCTGGTCCGGCAGCGGTGATCTCACCTGGTTCGTCGACCCGCTCGACGGCACTACGAACTTCCTGTACGGGCTCCCGCATTGGGCGGTCAGCATCGGCTGCGAGGACGCGTCAGGCCCGATCGCCGGAGCGGTGTATGACCCGCTGCGTGATGAGCTGTTCGCCGCGCAGCGCGGCGGCGGAGCGTATCTGGGCACCCGCCGGCTCGCGGTGCGTCCGTTGACCGATCTCGCCACCGCGCTGGTCGCGACCGGCTTCAGCTACGACCCCGCCGAGCGCGGGCGGCAGACCGAGGTCGCGGCCCGCCTCGCGCCGCGGATCCGCGACCTCCGCCGCGGCGGGGCAGCGTCGCTCGACCTGGCGTGGGTCGCCGCCGGACGGCTCGACGCCTACACCGAGGTCATGCGCTCCCAGTGGGACTGGTCCGCCGGCGCGCTGCTGGTCACCGAAGCCGGGGGCCGGGTGAGCTGGACTGAGCACGAGGAGCTCGTGGCATCCGGACCGGCGCTCCATGACGGGCTGCTCGCCCTGCTGCGTGACGCACACGAGCAGCGCGAAGATACCGTCTAAACTGGTCCTCGATGGCTGTCGATCAGAAGACCCCCACCGAGACGGTCCACCCGCTCGATTTCGAGGCCGACGTCATCCAGCGGCGTCCGGTCACGACCCAGGCCGGCCTCGGCACCCCGGCGGTGGCCAGTCCCACGCCGGGGATCCTCGCCAGCGACGACAACATCGTCTTCACGACGGTCAACGCCTTGGTGAACTGGGCGCGGTCCCGCAGCCCCTGGCCGCTCGGCTATGGCTTGGCCTGCTGCGCGATCGAGATGATGGCGACCGCCGCGTCGCATCACGACCTCGCCCGATTCGGCGCCGAGGTGTTCCGCTCGAGCCCGCGACAGGCGGATGTGATGATCGTCGCCGGCACGGTGACCCACAAGATGGCTCCCCGCCTCCGGCGGCTCTACGAGCAGATGCCGGAACCCAAGTGGGTCATCGCGATGGGCAACTGCGCCAGCTCGGGCGGCGAGTTCTGGGACAGCTACGCGACGCTCCAGGGCGTGGACACCGTCGTTCCCGTCGACGTCTACGTACCGGGCTGCCCGCCTCGGCCGGAAGCCCTCACCGAGGGCGTCCTCCGGCTCCGCGAGAAGATCGCGAAGGGCGGCTGATCCTGGCCACCCAGACGCCGACCGATCGGGAGCGCATGCAGATCGAGGAGGGCGCGAACCTCCACCTGCCGCCGATGCAGAGCGACGAGGGGCTCGAGACCGAGGAGCTCATCCTCAACATGGGCCCGCAGCACCCCTCGACGCACGGCGTCCTCCGACTCGTGTTGAAGCTCCAGGGCGAGAAGGTCGTCGAGTGCATCCCGGTCATGGGGTACCTGCACCGGGGGCTCGAGAAGATCTTCGAGTGGCGCACCTTCCACCAGGGGATCCGCTACGCCGACCAGGCGGATTACGTCTCGAACATGATCAACGAGCACGCCTACGCCGGCGCGATGGAGGCGATCGCGGGCATCGAGGTCCCTCGCCGCGCGGAATACATCCGGGTCCTGGTCGACGAAATGTCCCGCAGCGCCTCGCACCTCGTCTGGCTCGGCACCTACGGCCTCGACATCGGCGCGACCACGCCGATGCTCTACTGCTTCCGCGACCGCGAGGAGCTCCTCGACATGTTCGAGGAGATCTGCGGCTCCCGCATGAACTTCAACTATTACCGGCCCGGCGGCGTCCTGTATGACCTCCCGGTCGGCTTCCTCGCCAAGCTCACCCGCTTCCTCGATCGCTGGGAGCAGCACATCGAACGCGACTATGTCGAGCTGCTCGAAAGCAACGAGATCTTCCTTGAGCGAACGATCGGTGTCGGCAACCTCCCGGCCGAGGTCGCGAAGGCCTATGGCGTGACCGGGCCGATGCTCCGCGCCTCAGGGGTGTCCTGGGACCTGAGGGTCGATCGGCCGTATTCGGTCTATTCGGAGCTGACAGCGATGCGCACCGTGACTTACCCCGAGGGCGACGCCTTCGCGCGGTACAAGACCCGCCTCGGCGAGATGCGCGTGTCGCTCGCGATCATGCGCGAGTGCATCGATACGCTCCCCGGTGGGCCGGTGCGCGCGCGGCTGGGCCATGTCTGGAAGTGCCCAAAGGGCGAGGCCTACTACACCGTCGAGGGCGCCAAGGGGGAGGTCGGGATCTACATGATCAGCTCGGGCGGCTCGGCAACGAATCCGTTCCGTGCGAAGATGCGCGGCGCATCCTTCGTGAACCTTCAGGTGCTGCCGCTGCTGCTGAAAGGACGCCTGGTGTCCGACGCGGTCGCGATCCTCGGCTCGTTCGACATCGTTCTCGGTGAGGTGGATCGCTAGATGCGCGGCATCTTCGCCGGCATGCGGCGGACGTTCTCGCACCTCATCCGCGGCCAGACCGTCACCCGGAAATACCCCTACGAGAAGCGCGAGCTGCCGGAGCGCAGCCGCGGCCTCATCGCCTTGCTCCTCGAGCCGGAGACGAGTATCTTCAAGTGCGAGTCCTGCCTGATGTGCGAGAAGGCCTGCCCATCGCGGGCCATCTCCATCTCGTACACGTTCCGCAACGGCTTCCGCAAGCGGCCGCCGATCGCGCCGCGCGCGTCCTACTACCGGATCCGGATGGTGCAGACCGCGCCGTACGGCCATCGTCGGCCGCTGTCCAACGCGGTCGTGACCGTCCCGGCCGAAGACGAGCGTGGACTCGACCTGGCAAAGGTCGAGCAGATCCTCCGCGACATCCCGATCGGCGCCGATCGCCTGACCCGGGTCCTGTACGCGACGCATGCGGCCTATGGCTACCTGCCATGGTCCGCGGCCGAACGGATCGCCGCCGCCCTCGACCTCCGCATGACCCACCTGTACACGACCGCGTCGCTCCTGCCGAACTTCCGCGGAGCGCCAGCGGGGCAGGGGACCGCGATCCCACGCGGCGGGCGTCGCTACACCGGCAATGTGGGAGTCGCCGGGAGCTGGCCACCGGAAAGCCCGGCCCCGTCGCACGACCGGCTGCACGAGGACGAAGCCCATCACGTCATGGAGCCGGCCTTTGCCGACTAGCGCGGCGTCCCGCGTGCTCCAGAGCGAGGCGACCGGCGCCCTTGAGCGGGCTCGCTCGCTGGAGCCGGAGGCGATCATTGCGCTCATCGAGGCGGCCGGGCTCCGTGGCCGCGGTGGCGCGGGCTTTCCGCTCGCCCAAAAGCTCAGCGCGGTCCGTGCCGCCGCGACCGGCGGCCCGGCCTACGCCGTCGCCAACGCGTATGACGCTGATCCGGGGAGCCCGCTCGCAGCGACCCTCCTGGCACGCAACGCGACGCTCGTCCTCGACGGCCTGGCCATCGCCGCGCAGGCCGCGGGCGCGCAGATCGCCTACCTCTACCTCCACCCCGAGGCCGCTGCCGCGCAGGACGCCGCGGCGCGCGCCCTCGTCACCCGAGCCGGCGCGTACGGCGATCTCGTCATCGAGGTGGTGCAGGGGCCGGGAGGCTTCATGGGCGGCGAAGAGTCGGCGCTCCTCGCGGTCCTCGAGTCGCGCCGCGCGATGGCCCGCCAGCGCCCCCCGTTCCCGGCAACGCAGGGGCTGCACCTGCGGCCCACCCTCGTCTCGAACGCTGAGACCCTTGCCGCGGTCCCGATCATCCTCGCCGAGGGCGCCGA
>JAYVCA010000125.1:0-6024 GCA_043750135.1 Chloroflexota bacterium
CTCCAGGACACGACCGGCACGATGGGCTTCCTCCAGCTTGAGGAGCTCGGCATCGACCGGATCAAGATCCCGTTCGCGATCGTCTACGTCGACCACAACATCCTGGCGATCGACTTCAAAAACCCCGACGATCACGTGTTCCTCCGCAGCTTCGCCCAGAAACATGGGATCCACTTCTCCAGGCCGGGCACCGGCATCTGTCATTACCTGCACATGGAGCGCTTCGCCAAGCCGGGCCAGGTGCTGCTCGGTGCGGACAGCCACACCGTCATGGCCGGGTCGGTCGCGATGATCGCGATCGGAGCCGGCGGCCTCGATGTCGCGGTCGCCCTCGCCGGGCACCCGTTCGTCCTCGCGATGCCGAAGGTCGTCGAGGTCCGGCTCGACGGAAAGCTCGGCCCCTGGGTCCAGGCGAAGGACATCATCCTCGAGCTGCTGCGCCGCCGGGACGTGAAGGGTGGCGTCGGACGGATCTTCGAGTTCACCGGTCCGGGCGTCGGGACGCTTTCGGTCCCTCAGCGGGGCACGATCTGCAACATGATCGCCGAGCTCGGCGCGACGACCGGGATCTTCCCCAGCGACGCGCGGACCAAGGAGTGGCTCACCCAGCAGCGGCGGGCGCAAGACTTCGTCGACCTCGTCGCCGACCGGGACGCGAAGTACGACGAGCGAGAGGTCATCGACCTCAACAAGCTCGAGCCGCTCATCGCCAAGCCCTCGAGCCCGGGGAATGTCGTCCCCGTCCGCGAGGTCGCCGGCACGAAGGTCCAGCAGGTCTGCGTGGGCTCCTCGGTGAACTCGGGCTACGAGGACCTGGCGATCGTCGCGGCGGTGCTCAACGGCAAGACCGTCGATCCCGAGGTCTTCATGACCGTTACTCCCGGCAGCAAGCAGATCCTGGACGCCCTCGCCGATGGCGGCGCGTACCAGGCGCTCATCGCCTCCGGCGCGCGCATGCTCGAGCCGGCCTGCGGACCGTGCGTCGGGATGGGCCAGGCGCCACCCACGGGCAGCGTCTCGGTCCGCACCTTCAATCGCAACTTCCCCGGCCGGAGTGGCACCGACAACGACCAGGTGTATCTCTGCAGCCCCACGACGGCCGCGGCAACGGCGCTTCGTGGCGTGATCACCGATCCGCGCGACCTCGGGGACGAGCCGACCTTCAGCATCCCGGAGATGGACCCGGGGGTGGACGACTCGAACATCCTGGTTCCGCCACCGCCCGAGGAGGCCGCGAAGATCCACGTGATCAAGGGTCCGAACATCCAGCCGCCGCCGCGGCAGACCCCACTCCAGAACATGCTGAGCGGCGAGGTGATCATCAAGCTCGGTGACAACGTTTCCACCGGGGACCTCTCGCCCGACGGCGCGGTCGTCATGGCCCTGCGATCGAACGTGAACGCGATCGCCGAGTTCACCTTCCGCCGCTTCGACCCGACCTTCCCCGCCCGGGCCCGCGCGAAGAACGGAGGCTTCATCGTCGCCGGCCAGAACTACGGTCAGGGCAGCTCGCGCGAGCACGCCGCTCTCGCGCCGAAGGCGCTCGGGATCAGCGCGGTCATCGCGCAGTCATTCGCGCGGATCCATCGCCGAAACCTCATCGCCCAGGGCCTGCCGCCGCTCACGTTCCAGAACGAGGGTGACCTCGCGAAGATCGAGCAGGGCGAGACGATCACGTTGGACGGGCTTCGCGAGGCGCTCCGCTCGAATACGACCGACGAGACGATCATCGCTCGGACCAGCGGCGGGAAGGAGATCCCCCTCCGGGTGAGCTTCCTCCCCGGGGAGGCGAAGACCCTTCTCGCCGGCGGCCTGCTCGCGGAGCTCCGCGCGGGCGGCGAGAACCTTTCCGCCGGCGTCGTGGTCAGCGGCTCGGCCGATCAGGGCTCTCCGCGCGAGAGCCTGAATCTCCCGGTGGCCGGCGACGACGCGGTGAAGACGGCGAAGGAAGCTGGAAAGGCGCCCAAGTGAGCAGCACCCACCGGATCACCCTCATCCCCGGCGACGGGACCGGACCGGAGATCGTCGAGGCGACCCGCCGCGCGATCGAGGCCACCGGCGTGACGATCGAATGGGACGTTCAGGAGATCGGTGTTCCCGCGATGGCGAAGCACGGGACACCGTTCCCGAAAGAGGCGCTCGACTCCATCCGACGGAACAAGGTCGGGCTGAAGGGTCCACTCACGACCGAGCTCGGGAAGGGCTTCCGCTCGGTGAACGTGGCACTCCGCAAGGAATTCGACCTGTACGCCAACCTCCGGCCGGCGAAGACCTACCCGGGCGTGAAGGCGCCGATGGGGCACGTCGATCTCGTCGTGGTGCGCGAAAACATCGAGGACCTGTACGCCGGGATCGAGTTCGATCTCGGGACGCCCGAACTGGCGGAGGTCCGCGCCGCGATCGAGAAGGCCTCGGGCGCGAAGATCCGCGAGGACGCTGCGATCGCCATCAAGTACATCAGCGAGATGGGCTCACGCCGGATCGTCAAATTCGCCTTCGACTACGCCGTCGCGAATCAGCGGAAGAAGGTGACGGCGGTCCACAAGGCGAACGTCATGAAGTTCGCTGACGGCTTGTTCCTACGGATCGCCCGAGAAGTGGCGAAGGAGTATCCCCAGATCGAGTTCGAGGACCGGATCGTGGACAACATGTGCATGCAGCTCGTGCAGAAGCCCCAGCTCTACGACGTGCTCGTCCTTCCGAACCTGTACGGCGACATCGTGAGCGATCTCGTCGCCGGCCTCGTGGGCGGCCTGGGCGTGGCACCGGGGGCGAACATCGGCGAGAACGGGGTCGCCGTCTTCGAGGCGATCCACGGCTCCGCGCCGAAATACGCCGGGCAGAACAAGGTGAACCCGATGGCCCTCATGCTCGCCGGGGCGCTCATGCTCCGGCACATCGGCGAGCGCGAGGCCGGCGACCGACTCGAGGGGTCGATCGCCGCGGTCGTGGCCGAGGGTCGCGACGTCACCTACGACCTGAAGACCCTCCGCGACGACCCGACCGCGGTGGGCACGAAAGAGTTCGCCGACGCGGTCATCGCGCGGCTGAGCGCCTGATGCCGGAGCGCACCAGCAATCCCGATCGGCTGCTCTATTCCACCCAGACGAAGTACGAGTTCCAGTTCGGCTACTCCCGCGCCCTCCGGCATGGCAACACCATCCGGGTCGCCGGGACCGCGGGCCTCGACGAGCGCGGCGTCGTGGTGTCCGACAGCCCCGGTGACCAGGCCAAGCGTGCGCTGGATCTCATCGAGGAGGCGATCGTCCACCTCGGCGGAACGCTCGCGGACGTGATCATGACCCGGGTCTACGTTTCGGATGTGCACAACATCGAGTCCGTCGCGGTCGTCCACGGCGAGCGCTTTCGCGACATCCGTCCGGCGACCACGATCGTCCAAGTGAACTTCGTCGACCCACGGATCCTGGTCGAGATCGAAGCGGAGGCCGTGTATGGCGGCGGGGAGAAGAAGGCATGAGTAACACCGTGAAGGTCGTCGTCACCGGCGCGACGGGACAGGTCGCCTACGCGCTCCTCCCGAAGATCGCCTCCGGCGAGATGTTCGGCCCCGACACCGACGTCGACCTCCGTCTCGCCGACATCCCACCGATGATCGACAAGGCCAAGGGCGTGGTCATGGAACTCGAGGACGGCGCGTATCCGCTGCTTGCCCGAGTGAGTGCGAGCGCCGACCGCGCGGAGTCGCATCGCGACACCGATTGGGTCCTCCTCGTCGGAAGCAAGCCGCGCGGACCGGGGATGGAGCGCGGCGACCTCATCCGCGAGAACGGCCCGATCTTCGTGTCCGAGGGAAAGGCGGTCGCCGAGTATGGCGGCGGCGGCGTCCGCATCGTCGTCGTCGGGAACCCCTGCAACACGAACTGCCTTATCGCGAAACACGCCGCCGGCGAGCGCATCGCGTCCGACCGCTGGTCCGCGATGACCCGGCTCGATCAGAACCGCGCGACCTCGCTCCTCGCTGCGAAGGCCGGCGCGCGCTCGAAGGATGTGAAACAGCTCGCGATCTGGGGCAATCACAGCGCGACCCTCTACCCCGACTTCACCAATGCGACCATCGGCGGGAAGAAGGCCACGCAGGCGATCGACCGTGTCTGGCTCGAGAATGAGTTCATTCCCGCGGTCCAGCTGCGTGGCGCGGCGGTCATCGCCGCGCGTGGCGCATCGAGCGCCTTCTCGGCGGCACAGGCGATCGTCGATCACGTGCGAGCGCTGGTGACGAAGACCCCCGGCGACACCTGGTTCAGTGCCGCGGTCGTGTCCGACGGCAGCTACGGCGTCGACAAGGACATCGTGTCCTCGTTCCCGCTCCGTTCACAGGGTGACGGCGGCTACCAGATCGTTCAGGGACTCACGCTCGAGGCGTTCGCGCAGGGAAAGATCGCTGCGACGATCGCCGAGCTCGAGCGCGAACGCGACATCGTGAAGGACCTACTCAACGGCTAGGGTCCCCGCGTTCGTCGTCGCGATCGCCCTGGGGAACCTCCTCGTCCCGCTCAATTCGACGATGATCGTCGTGGCCCTCCCGCTCATCGCGCGAGACCTCGGTGCCGACGCCGCCTCTTCGGCCTGGCTCATCACCTCATACCTCATCACGATGGCCTCGCTACAGCCGATCGCCGGCCGCCTCGGCGACCGGTTCGGCCGCCGGCGGCTCATGCTCGGCGCGCTCGCGTACTTCATCCTCGCGTCCATCGGCGGCGCCCTGGCCCCGAATCTCATGCTGCTCGTCCTGTTCCGGCTTCAGCAAGCGATCGCCGCAGCTGCCATCGTGCCGAACGGTCTCGCCTTGCTGCGCGGCTCGGCGGTGGCCGGTCGGGCCGGTACGTACTTCGGGATCGCCGGGGCAATGACCGGCATCGGCGCCGCAGTCGGGCCGCTTCTGGGGGGACTACTCGCGACGGTCGACTGGCGATTGATCTTTTTGGTGAACGTTCCGCTCGCCGGGGCGGCGCTCCTACTCGGCTGGCGCTCGATCGAAGATGTCCGGCCCGAACGGCCCGCGGCGCGGCCGGACGTCGTCGGCGCGATCGGCCTCGGGCTGCTGCTCTCGCTTGCCGCCTGGGTCCTTACCGGCGCCGGCCACGGTGTCGACGGAACGACCGTGCTCCTCACCGTAATGACGGTGCTGGCGGCGACGATATTCGTGCGCTACGAGCTGCGGCAGGCGGATCCGGCGCTCCCTCCGCGCTTTTTCACGATCCGGGCCTTCACCGGCGCGAATCTCACGATCGCATTCGCGAATACCGCGCTCTACGGGTCGCTCATCGGTGTCCCGATCATCCTTGCCGGGGGCGCGGAGGCGAGCGTGCGGGCGGGGGTGGCCCTGACCGCCCTGTCGGCGGCGCTCATCGTCGGCTCGCCGGTCAGCGGCTTCCTCGCCGACCGGCTCGGCGCGCGCTGGCCCACCGCGCTCGGCGGCCTGCTCATCGCCGCCGGGCTCGTCATTCCAGTGCTCTCCGGCCGACCCGATGACTACCTGGTTCTGCTCGTCAGCCTCCCGATCGCCGGCGCCGGGGTCGCGCTCACGTTCCCGGCGACCCGGATCGCGGCGATGGACGCCGTGCCGGCGCGCCACGCCGCGCTTGCCTCCGGGGTGACCTCATCGAGCCGCTACTTCGGTGGGATGGTCGGCGCGCTCGTGGCCATCGCGGTGCTCACCGCGCCCGGCGGCGGAGCCGGCGTCCTCTTTGGGATCCTTGCGGCGGCCGGTCTCGCGGCGGCAGCGGTGGGCTTCATGCTGCCGCCAGCGGTCCTCAGTCTGTTAGATCCGGTACCGGCCGATGGCGACGGCGAATGATCCCTGCGGTCCCATCGACCTCGAGGGGCTCGCCATCGCGAAGGACCGTCAGCGCGACGCCGGTTCCCACGACCGCCGGGACGCCGAACTCTCGCGCGACGACCGCAGCATGGGAGAGCGACCCTCCGACATCGGTGACGACCGCCGCGGCAAGCCGGAACAGCGGGACCCAGCTGACGTTCGAAGACCGGCACACGAGCACGTCG
>JAYVCA010000126.1:0-2703 GCA_043750135.1 Chloroflexota bacterium
GCTCGATGCCGGGCGGGTCGTCACCCTCGACGCGATCGACACGATCGCCGAGGGCCTCGCGCCGCCGTTCGCCGGTGCGCACACACTGGAGATCGTGCAACGGCTGGTGAGCGACATCGTCATGATCCCCGACGAGGCGATACGCGAGGGGCTGCGCTTCCTCTTCGAGCGCGCGCGAGTGGTCGCCGAAGCCTCCGGCGCTGCTGCGGTCGGCGCGCTCCTGTCCGGCGCGGTACGTGCGCGACCGGGAGAGCAGGTCGTGGCGATCGTGTCCGGCGGGAATGTCGACCTCGATCGCTACCGCGAGCTGCTCGCGCGGTGAACGCCCGTCTGTACACCGACGGCGCGGCGCGCGGCAACCCCGGGCCGGCCGGATCGGGTGCTGCGCTCGTGGCCCCTGACGGTACGGTCATCGCTGAGGTGACGCGCTTCCTCGGGCATGCGACGAACAACGTCGCCGAGTACACCGCGCTCATCATCGGTCTCGAGGAGGCCTCCCGACGGGGGATCGAGCACCTCGACGTTCGGATGGATTCGCTTCTCGTGGTCCAACAGATGAAGGGCCTCTGGCGGATCAAACATCCTGGTCTCAAGCCGCTCGCGGTCCAGGCCGGCGCGCTCCTGGCCGGCTTCCCGTCGCGCACGATCGAGCACATCCCACGCGAGGAGAACGGTATCGCCGATGCGCTTGCCAATCGGGCGATCGATCAGACGATGGCCGAGGGATGACGGTGAGCCGGCCGCCGGAAGATGCGCCCGATCCGCCCGATCCTCTCCGGGCCTTTGTCTCGCGCAGCCTCCGCTCCGCGGTGACCGATGTGAGCGAGGTCATCGTCCGAGACACCACCGCTGGCGAGATCGACCGGGTCAGCTTCACCGAAGATGGCCGGCGCCGCTCGCTCGTCATCAGTCGTGTCCCGCATACCGCCGCGCTGGAGGTCCGCCTCTTGCCGCACCTGGCCCGCAAGACCGAACACGTGCCGCGGGTGTATGCCCGGGGGATCCCGCCGGCGACCGCGAGCGGCTGGCCCTGGCTCCTTCTCGAGGATCTTCTCGACGCGCCGGCCGGCTGCGACGATCTGCTCGCGGTCGTCCGCGCGAAGGCCGCGATCGAGCAGGCGGTCGCGGCCGACGGCCCGGCGCTCGCCGCGCTCGGCGTCCCGCGCCGGCTGTCCGCCGGCGCGCTCGCGGGTTGGCCCGAGGCGCTGGTCCATGGGGCGTTCGACTGCGCCGCGGCGGTCCGAGTCGAGCGGGGGATCGTCCTGGTCGGCTGGCGCCAGGCCTACGTTGGCTGCGGGCTGCTAGACGTGGCGGCGCTCGCGTCCGACGCCGGAGTCGCTGGAGAGCCGCTCTTCGCCGCCTATGGCGAGGCGTTGGGCCGAGCGATCGGGCCCGAGCTCGTCGCGGCGGCGACCCGGGCGTCCGGTAGCATGACCCGGCCGAGCAGGGTGGGCGATCGCGGCGGCGCCGCCGTCGAGGAAAGTCCGGGCTCCACAGGGCAAGGTAGCGGGTAACACCCGTCCGCCGTGAGGCGAGGACCAGCGCCACAGTGACGAACCGCCGCGAGGCGGGTGAAACGGGCAAGCTCTACCTGGAGAAAGGCCAAGCAGGGGGCAATGGTGCGGCCCGCACCGTCCCCGGGTCGGCCGCTAGAGGCGGGGGGCGACCTCCGTTCGAGAGGGATGATCGCCCTCGACAGAACCCGGCTTATAGCCCTGCTCGGCACTCCGTCAGCGCGGGGCGCCCGGAAGGGACCGCGCCCCCGCTCGGCGCCGCGTCGGTCGGTGCACCCGACGACTTTGTTCGGACTACCCTTGCTGTCTCCAGGGTCGGCCGAACGCGCCGTTCCGGTCGGAGATCCACGCAGTGGGAGGGATAGAGAGTGGGCTTTCGTCTACGGGTGATCCCCGTGATCGCGTTCATCGGCATTTTCGTCGCCGTTTCGTGCGCGCCGCAGGGCGGCACCCCGGCGTCGTCGTCGGCCGCGACAGCCGCCGGAGCGGCCGGCCCGGCGACGGGCGGCAACTTTCGGTTCGGTCAGTCTGGCGACATCTCCGCGCTCGATCCGTGGAATGTCACCGATGGCAACTCGCTTCAGGTGACCCGCCAGATCTTCGAAGGCCTCGTCGATTACGAGCCGACCGGGTTCAAGATCGTCCCGAAGCTCGCGACCAAGTGGGAGACGTCCTCCGATGGCAAGACCTGGACGTTCACCCTGCGCGAAGGCGTGAAGTTCCATGATGGCTCGCCGTTCGACGCCGCTTCCGTGGTCTTCAACTTCGAGCGCGCGCGGTTCACGAAGAATGAGTGGCGGCCGGCGAAGCCGGTCGCCGACGACTTCGCCTACTACTCCGACCAGTGGGGCGGGTACGACAACGACTCCGTGATCACGAAGGTCGAGGCGAAGGATGCCAAGACGGTGGTGTTCACGACCGCGACCCCGTTCGGCCCGTTCCTCGCCAACATGGCGATGTCGGCCTTCCCGATCGTCAGCCCGAAGTCCGTCAAGGACGACAAGGACGGCTGGGCGCTCGTCGCATCGAAGGGCGCCGCGGGAACCGGACCATTCGTGTTCAAGCCTGGTGCCTGGCAAAAGGACCAGCAGCTCACGCTCGAGAAGAACCCGAGCTATTGGGACAAGGACAGCGCCGGCCGTGCGCTCCCGTATCTCGACAAGATCACCTTCCGGTTCATCAAGGACAC
>JAYVCA010000127.1:0-7312 GCA_043750135.1 Chloroflexota bacterium
CGATCGGCCCGATCGGCCAGATCGGCCGGATCGGCCGGCCTCCTCCGGTGGGGCTTCGTTGCCTTCCTCACCGCCGCGGGTCTCGCCCATTTCGTCTTCCCCGCACCCTTCGTCGCGCATCTCCCCGCGGTCGTGCCTGGCCGTCTGCCCCTGGTGTATGCCACCGGCGCGATCGAGATCGGTCTCGCGGCCGCCATCGCTGCCACGCGGCCGCCGGTGCGCCGTGCGGTCGCGATCGCCAGCGCCGCGTACCTGATCTTGGTGTTCCCGGGGAACCTGTACGTCGCCCTCGCCGATATCCCGGTGTACCCGAGCCCGTGGATGGCTTGGGCTCGTCTCCCCCTGCAGCCCCTGTTCATCGTTTGGGCCCTCCGGGCCGGTCGATAATCGCCCGGTGCCCTCGCTGCGCTACGAACAGGAGCTCTGGGCCCGCGGCCTGACCCGGGTCGTCGGCGTCGACGAGGTCGGGATGGCCACCCTGGCCGGCCCGGTGGTCGCGGCGGCCTGCCTGGTGACCCCCGACGTGCGGCTCATTCGCGCGGTGACCGACTCGAAGCTGCTTTCCCGTGCGCAGCGTGACGAGCTGGTCCCGCAGATCCGCGCGCGGGTCGCGAAGGTCGGCATCGGCGCGGCCTCGGTCGCCGAGATCCACCGGCTGAACATCTATCACGCCAGCCACCTGGCGATGACGCGGGCCCTCCGCCAGATCGGCGCGTTCGACTGGGTCCTGGTCGACGGTCGGCGGATCCTCGATCCCACCTTTGCGCCGGGGAAGCACACCGAGATCGTCAAGGGCGATCGAAAGAGCTTTGCGATCGCGGCGGCCTCGATCATCGCCAAGGTCGCTCGCGATGGACTGATGACGAAGCTGTCGGCGAAATATCCGGGCTATGGCTGGGAGCACAACTGCGGCTACCCGACGATCGACCACCGCAAGGCCCTTCACGCGCTGGGCGTGACGCCGTTCCATCGCCGGGATTTCGGCACGGTGAGGCTCCTCCTCGCCCGCGATCAGCAGCTTTCGCTCGATCTTGATGGCCTGGGGCTCGGGACCGCCGGGTCCTAGACCGCCGGGTCCGAGACCGCCGGGTCCTGGCGCAAGCAGCGGCCGTACGGATGGGGTGCCTGACCGACGGCGGGAGCTCGGCGACCACGGCGAACGGATCGTGGCCGAGGCGCTCGTCGCGCGCGGCCTGCGGATCGTCGCCCGGAACGCGCGGACCCGCTTCGGCGAGCTCGACCTGATCGCGCGCGACGGCCGCGGCTACGTGTTCGTCGAAGTGAAGACGCGGCGGGCCAGCTCCTTCGTCGCTGCGGCCGAGGCGGTCGACGCGCGCAAGCTCGCGCGGCTCCGCAGCCTGGCGCTCGCGTGGCTCGCCGAACAGCGGCCCCCTGGTGGCTCGCCGCGGGTCGTCGTCGCCGCGGTCACGGTGGGCGCGCGGACGACCGTCGAGTTGATCGAGGTGGATGAGTAGCGCGGCGAGCGAGCGGGGCCAGAGCCCCGAGAGCGGCTAGAGACCTTGGGCGAAGATCTGGGAGCCGGCGATGAGCATCGCGGCGAAGGTCGCGACGAGCGCGACCACACCGACGGCGACGCGGCGGAGGGCCTGCGATTGATCGGCATCCAGGTGATGGTGGCCGTGGGAGTGTGGGGCCGCCCGAGATCGGTCGATCGCGATGAGCTTGGCCGAAGTCAGGTGTGGACCAAGCGGGATCGCGTCGCCGAGAAGCGCGTGGCCGTAGTGGCGCTCAGCAGCCGCTCGCTCGGATTGACCAACGGCGCTGAGCGCCTCGAAGAATCGCTCGTACTCGGCGACCGCGCCACCGACATCGCCGGCGTTCGCCAGCGTCGCTGCAAGGCGGCGGTGGGCTCCGAGGTGGCAGGGGTCCATCCCCACGGCCGACCAGAGCGCGGCGATCGCTGAGACCCGGTTCCCGGCACGGAGCAGCAGCGCCGCTCCCGCGAGGAGGGCAGCAAGCTCAGCGCCGCGGTCGTCACGGACCGACGGCAGCAGGGCCGGCGCGGCGCGGTCGGTCAAGGATCGCTCCAAGACAGGCTCCCCTCTGTCGTGCTGCGTCCGGATATGGGTGCTGTTGTTCGCTGACGGTACGCCGGGACGCCCGCTCTGGTCAATGGACCGGTACCTCTGTACTGGACAAGCGTCCTGTCGCTCGGTGAAGGAGCGGTCGGCACCGTGCGCCGGATGGGCAGCGTCGCGCGGACCCTTGGTTGCGCCCTCTGGGGTCTCGACACCGCGCTGGTCACGGTCGAAGCCGACGTCTCGAACGGGCTGCCGAGCTTCACCATCGTCGGTCTTCCCGATACCGCGGTCCAAGAGGCGCGCGAGCGCGTGCGCGCCGCGATCCGTAACGCCGGCTTCGAGTTCCCGCTCCGGCGGGTCACCGTGAACCTCGCGCCCGTGGAGCGGCGCAAGGAGGGGAGCGGCTTCGACCTGGCGATCGCCCTCGCGATCCTCCGCGCGACCGACCAGCTCACGGTCGATCCGGAGGGCCTGTGCCTCGGCGAGCTCGGCCTCGACGGCACCGTCCGCGCGGTGCGCGGCACGATGCCCCGGGTCCGCCGGGCCTGTGCCGCGGGGATCGACCGCGCGTACGTCGCGACAGAGAACGCGGTCGAAGCGGCGGCGAGCGGGATCGAGACGATCGCGTTCGGCACGCTCGCGGCAGCGGTCGCCCATCTCGACGGCGCGACACGCGTCGCGCCGACGGTCCCGCTTCCGGTCGGTGCCTCGCCATACGCCGGCCCTGATCTCGCGGATATCGTCGGCCAGGAGACGCCGAAGCGCGCGCTCGAGCTCGCCGCCGCCGGCGCGCACAACCTACTATTCGTCGGTCCACCGGGGACCGGCAAGACGCTGTTGGCGCGTGCCTTCCCGGGGATCCTGCCGCCGCTCGAGATCGAGGACGCGATGGCCGCAAGCGCGATCCACAGCGTCGCCGGCCTCATCGATCCGGATCGCCCGATCCTGAGCACACCGCCGTTCCGCGCGCCGCATCACACCGCGTCTCGGCTCAGCCTCGTTGGCGGCGGGACGCCGCCGCGGCCCGGCGAGGTCTCGCTCGCCCACGGAGGAGCGCTTTTTCTCGACGAGCTTGTTGAGTTCTCGCCGAAGGTGCTCGAAACGCTGCGTGAGCCGCTTGAGGAGGGCGCGATCACGATCTCGCGCGCCGGCGCGACGGCGACGTATCCGGCGCGCTTCATCCTCGTCGGTGCGATGAATCCCTGTCCCTGCGGCCACGCCGGTGACCCTGCGGTCGCCTGCAGCTGCTTGCCCGAGGCGGTCGAGCGGTATCGGAATCGTTTGTCCGGACCGATCCTCGATCGCATCGACCTCCGGGTCCATGTCCCGCGTGTGCCCTATGAGCGGCTCCGCGATGAGACACGCGCCGAGTCGTCTTCCGCGGTCCGCGCCCGCGTCAGCGCTGCCCGAGAGCGAATGCGTGCGCGCTCGAAACGGCCGAATGCGGAGCTCGGACCGGCCGCGCTCCGCCGTCATTGCCGCCTCGATGATGCCGGGGACGCGCTCATCGCCACGGCGATGCAGGCCCGACGGCTCTCACCGCGGGCCTATCATCGGCTCCTGCGGGTCGCGCGGACCGCCGCGGACCTCGACGGTCGCGAGCGGATCACGAGCGATGACATCGCGACCGCCCTTCTCCTTCGCGCTCAGCCGTGATCGCGCTGGAGCCCGACGATCCGCGGTATCCGCCGCGGCTGCGAGACGTTCGGCACCCTCCTGACCCGCTCTGGGTGGCCGGCGATCCGGCGGTACTGGGGCTGCCCTCGGTGGCGGTCGTCGGCACTCGTCGGATGAGCCCCTATGGCGAACGCGTCGCCGCTGAGATCGCGCGCGCTCTTGCGGGCGCGGGGATCGTCGTCGTATCGGGTCTGGCCCAGGGGATCGACACGGTGGCCCATCGGACCGCGCTCGACTCCGGCGGCCGAAGCGTCGCGGTGCTCGGCGAGGGCATCACCAGCCATTCGGTCGCCGCGCGGGGCCGGCGGCGGGTCCTCGCCGCACGGCTGCAGGCGACCGGAGCGGTCGTATCGCAGTACGCGCCGGAGCTGCCGCCGCAGGGCTGGATGTTCGCGAAACGCAACGCGGTCATCGCCGCCCTCGCCCGCGCGGTCGTGATCGTCGAGGCGCCGTTCGGATCGGGCGCGCTCATCACCGCCGCAGATGCTGGACGTTTAGGCCGCTCGCTCTATGCCGTGCCCGGTCCGCTGGGGACCCCGGGATCGGAGGGAACGAACGGTCTCATCGCCAACGGCCTCGCCACGGCGCTCGTCGATCCTTCGGTGCTGATCGTGCGGGTCGGATGTTCCGCGCTGCCGGCTGCGCCGGCGCGCCCGGACGAGCCGTTGCTGGAGCTGCTCGCCGGGGGTCCCGCGGATCTCGACGACCTCGCCCGACGGACCGGCGGCGATCGCGCGGCGGTACGGGCCCGGGTCGTCGGTCTCCTGCTGGACGGCCGGATCCGGGAGACCCCAGACGGCCGGTACGCGCGGGCCTAAGCGGAGTTCACCTACGTAGGCGCGGGTTAGGTACGCGTGCCGAGCATCGTGGGGACAGGTGTGGCTCGGCGGGCGGAATAGCAACACCGGCAGTTCCGTTGTGGCGCCGTGGGATTCAACGAAGACCTTGTCGCGCAGTTCCGGAAAAATCGAGGCGTCATCACCGCAGGACCGTTCACCGGTCGCGACCTGCTCCTGCTGACCACGATCGGCGCCACGAGTGGCCTTCGGCGGACCCATCCGCTCGCCTGCATGCGCGACGGCGACAAGTATCTGATCATCGCTTCGAAGGGCGGCGCGCCCACCCATCCGGCCTGGTATCACAACCTCCGCAGGCATCCTGAGGTGACCGTGGAGGTCGGCCCGGAAAAGTTCCAGGCCATCGCGACGGCCTTCGCGAGCGGACCCGGGCGTCGCCGGCTGTTCGACCTCGCGGGGTCGATCAACCCTGGATTCATGGAATACGAGCAGAAGACCGCTCGGGAGATCCCCGCAGTGCTGTTGGAGCGCCTCCCGAGCTAGGGACGCCTTCGCCGCTGGAGGCGACGATCCGCGCATTCGACCACCGCGCGGAGGACGGCCGACTAACGGCGGTCCGCTGCCATTGCGGCGCGGGTGAGTGGACCGTAGTTGCCGGTCAGGACGATCCCGTGGTCCCGCTGGAATCGCCGGACGGCATCCCGGGTCGCCGGCCCGTAAAAGCCGGTGACCGCGTCGAGGTAGCCGAGGCGGCCGAGATCGCGCTGCAGCTGCGTGACCGCGGCCGATCGGGCTCCGAACGTAAGCACGACATCGCCGCCGGAGTTCGCCCCCGCGAGGGAACGCGAGAGGGCGGCGGCGGTGAGCGGCCCGTAGAAGCCGGTGGCCGGCAAGCCGTTGTCCTCTTGGAACGTGCGGATCGCCGCGGCCGTGCGGGGCCCGAACCGCCCAGCCCCCGCGAGCATCGTCGCCGGGGTCATCCGCCCAAGGGAAGCGAGATTCGTTTGCAACAGGGCGACCGCCGGGCCCGTTGCGCCGTCGCCCAGCCCCGGCTCGGGAACGCACGCGACGTTCCGGCAGGGCGTGATGCTCGCGTCGCTGCCGGGCGGGGACGTGGTCGGAGCGGCGGTCGTGCCTGGACCGGCGCATTGGCTCACGAGGCTCAGGTAGCGCGACCAATCCCACGTCGGCCCGGGGTCGGTGTGATCGGTGCCGGGAAGCTCGCCGTGGCCCCGGATGTGGGCGCGGTCGGCGGGGATCCCATAGCGGCGCGTGATGGCGCACACGAGCGACGCGGAGCTCCGGTAGAGCGCATCGGTGTAGCCGATCCCGTCGTCGGGGTCGAACTCATGCTCGATCCCGATGGTCGTCCGGTTGAAGCCACGCGCATGGAATGCGGTGTCAGACTCCGCGACCAGCTGGGTGATCTCGCCATCCGCCGCGCGGATGACGTAGTGGGCGCTCAGCCGAGCACCCGGAAGCCGGAACCAGGAGATCGCGCCGGCGTAGCGGCCTTCGGTCGCATGGATCACGATCGCGCCGACGGCAGCACCGGCTCGACCGGGGCTGTAATTCTCGGTGGCGGCGGGGAGCCACCGCAGGGGCGGGTACCACGTGGGCGGCGCGGCGGCGGCCGGCCACGCCGCAGCGAGGAGGAGGCCGGCAGAGAGCACCGCGACGAATACGACACGCACCGCGGCGAGACCGTATCCGGTCGCAGCGGGGCGGGCAAGGCGACGAAGGTACCAGGGCCCCGGACCGTGTCGTGGAGCACCACGCGGGTCGGCTGTGCGCGCGCTTTGGGGCGCGCGGCGGCCGGTCGTGGGAACTCGGGCGGCGACAAAGGTCCCGGCTCGTTGGTCCGGACGGCCCTTTCCGGGCCACCGCGACGCAGGGAACCTTCATAGGTACGCGCGACGCGTTGGTCGATCGCGGTCGCGAACCGTAGGAAGAGGTGGGCCTCGTGCTGACCGATGGCGGTCCAGCGCTCGGACAGAGGCCGACGGCGAGCGAGCCTCAGACCTTCCCGATCCTCCGCCGCGAGGACTTCTCCGACGTCACGTACCTCCTCGAGGTCGGTCATCCGGAAATGGCCCGGGCAGCGAAGGCAGGTCAGTTCGTGATCGTCATGTCGCATGCCGCGGGCGAGCGCATCCCGCTGACGATCGCCGACTTCGACCGCGAGCGCGGGACGATCACCTTGGTCATCCAGGCGATGGGGAAGACCACCCGTGAAATGCAGCGCGAGTGCAAGGTCGGCGCGCGCCTCTACGCGATGGTCGGCCCGATGGGTGAGCCGGGTCACTTCGGCGGCGTGAAGAAGGTCGTCTGCGTCGGCGGCGGTCTGGGCGTCGCGCCGATCTTCCCTCAGGCGCGAGCGTTCAAGGAGGCCGGCGCGTACGTCATCGGCGTCATCGGGTTTCGGAACAAGGGCCTGGTGTTCTGGGAAGACAAGTTCCGCGCGTACTGCGACGAGTTCATCATCTGCAGCGACGATGGCTCGGTCGGTATCAAGGGCCTTGTGACCGAGGGGATCAAGCTCGCGATCGCCGGCCACAGCGACATCGACGAGATCATCGCGATCGGGCCGCCGATCATGATGCGCGGCTGCGCCGAGGTGACGAGGCCGTTCGGCATCAAGACCGTCGTGAGCCTCAACCCGGTCATGGTGGACGGCACGGGGATGTGCGGCGGGTGCCGGGTCAAGGTGGGCGACCGGGTGCGGTTCGCCTGCGTGGACGGACCGGAGTTCGACGGGCACCAGGTCGACTTCGACGACCTCATGTTCCGCCTCCA
>JAYVCA010000128.1:0-8181 GCA_043750135.1 Chloroflexota bacterium
CGGCTCGCGGCGCCGGCGAGCCCAGCCGCGAGCAGAACGATCCCGATCTCGAGGATTGACAGCGTCTCGGACATCTACGAGGCCAGATGAAGGCGGAGCTGCGTCGTTGCCGACGGTCCGGGGCATTGCGTAGAGCCCGGGTAGCCATTTCTGACGACGAGCGCGGTCACTTGGTGCCCTTCGGCTCGGCGTAGATGTAAGCGTTGACGCCCAGGTACAGGTCCTTGCCGTCGATCTGGACGGCGGTCTTCTGGTTGCCGCGGGTCGAGGCCACCACGAGCGTCTTCCCGCTCGCGCTGGGCGTCGGAGTCTTGATCGGGATGCGGATCACGAGCATGTCGCCCTCGCGGTTCACGGTCAGGTCGTCGGCCATCGCGTTAGCCCTCCCTCTTCGCTCGGTCCATCATCGCGCGGTTTGGCGGGTCGTTGCGCTGCACACGGCGGACCATCTGAGAAGTGGCCTATCGCCGAATCCAGTGGAACGCCGCCCCCAGGTGATGACGGCTCAACACCAATGCAAGGGCGGTGAGGGCGAAATAAAGGATCGTCACGATGCCGCGTGTCTCGGGCATCAGCATCTGGGTGACGAACAGGCCGAACAGCACTGCGGCGCCGGTGAGTGAGAGCCGGAGATCCAGCAGCAAGGCCACCGCGAAGAGTGACTGCGCCGCGGTCAGCAGGATCTCCGCTCGCTGTCGATCGTCGAGCGGGAGCGCGTCGGGGCGGCCCAGGGCAACGCTGTAGACGAGCGGCAGCATGGCGACGAGCAGCGTCCACTGATTGATCTTCGACGAGACGAGGGTACCGAGGGCGGCGGTGGTCGCGCCCCGCCACGCGAAAAGTGCGACGATCACGAACTCGGGCGCCTCGGAGGCGAGCGGGGCCAACCACTGGACGAGCAGGAACTCGTCGATCCCGAGCGCCACTCCCGTGTTGACCAGTGATTGGGCGAACGGCTTGGCGACCAACAGGATCGCCACCACGGCGCCGATCGCGAGCAGGGCAGTTACGGTGCGCCGATGCCGCGGCGCCAGGCTGCCGATCAGCTTCGCTGGCCCCACCAGGTGTGGCTGTTCCGCCGGAAGGCGCGCCACTCGCCAAATGTAGAAGCCGAACATCGAGACGAGGACTGCCATGTCGAGCAGGCTGATGGCGACCTTGAAGGGCAGCCAGAAGGCATACAGGGTCGCGGCCAGCAGCACCACCAGCTCGAGCCCGTGCCCGGCCTCGAGCTCCACGTGAGGCCTTCTGAAGCGCAGCCAGGCGATGACGATCACCATCGGCCAAGCGATGCCGATGAGCAGCCGGTTGGCGCCGGTCATGTTGGCGACCGCATACCCGGCATACGCAGGGTCCTCGGCAGCGAGCCAAGCGAAGGTCGCGTCGACGACGTACTCGGGTAGGATCGCGATCAACGCGAGGAGCGCCAGGGCAAGGCCCTGGGAGAAGTCGAGCTGCACCACCTCCGCGGCCCAGGAGAGCAGGAACGCCGCGCCGACGATCGCTACCCCGTACGCGACGGCGCGGACCGGGTCCGATGCGTCGATGAGGCCAAGCGCCGTCACAATCCCCGGCACCGTCACCAACGCGGCAGCTGGCAACCAAGTCCATCCCTTGTTCACAAGTTCGCTGCCTCCAACGGCGATCGCCTGTTGCTCGGTCCATCAGCGCGCAGCGGCCGGCCGGTCGTTGCGCTGGACGGCCTCGCGCACATCGTCACGGTAGACCTTCACGTAACGGTCGATCGTGAAGCTGACCTTGGCATGACGCATGACCCGCTGGATGACCTCGGGCCGCTCCCCGCGGGCGGCCATGATCGACGCCGTCGAGTGGCGCATATCGTGGAAGCGGAAACCTCGGCGACCGTCTGGCTGCGGGCCGGTCGGGATCCCAGCCCGCTCGCAGAGCGGGTGGAAGTGACGCCGCACGAAGTTCGTCGCGGAGATCGGCGTGCCCAGCTCGGTCGTCCAGACGTAGCCCCGCTTCTCGCGCGGGTCGCCGCCCTGCCAGACCGTGCCAGCCTTGATCATCTTCTCGAGCTCCCCCGGTAGTGGCTTCGGAGCAGCCGGACGCCGGTGGTGGTGAGCGGCAGCGACGCCTTCGAGTGCTTGGTCTTCGGCTCGATCGCGACGAGGCGCCCGAGGTCGCTGGCCGTCTGCCCGCGCTCGAGCTTCATCACGCCGTTGCGAACGGCCTTCTCGATGTCCGTGGCGCGGATAGCCGCGAGACTCTGGCGGATCGCGATCGCGCCCTGCTCCAGGTCGATGTCGGCCCAGGTGAGGCCAAGGGCCTCGCTCTGGCGCAGCCCCAGGCGCAGGCAGATCTCGTAGAGCGATTCGTACTCGTCTCCGGCGAGGTGCGCGAGGAGCGCGTCCGCCTGTGCGGCGGTGAGCGTGTACCAGTCGTCGGCCGACGGGGCGTCCGGGTCGGCTAGCGCGTCGACCGTCGCGGCGACGTTGACCTCGATGCCCCAGGTCCGCTCCTTGACCGCCTGGCCGAGCGCCGAGACGAGATGGTCGCGGCACTTCTGCAGCGTCGGCGGGTTCACGCCGCGCTCGGCAAGCCGCTCGATCATCCAGACCACGTCCGCGCGCGAAAGCTCGGTGAGCAGTTTCGGCCCGATGAGCGGAAGGATGTGATTGCGGATGCGGCACTCCGCGACCGACCAGGTGCGGTACCCGAGCTTGCGCAGGCCCTGCGGTTTCGTGAACGGGTCGCGCCGCTCGAGCCACGTCGTGAGGTACGCCGCGACCGTGACGCGCCTGGCCGGCCGGTCGCCTCGACCTTGCGCAGCTCGCGCGACTTCGGCGGCACTGAGGCGGCGCGATGGCCATTGGCGCTCGGCCACAGGCCGCGCTCGCGTAGGACGGCGAGGACGGCGTCCTGCTCACACGTGCCGTGACAGTGGACGAGCACCCGTCCGTCCTTCTCACTGACGTTCAGCGAGGGCTTGTCGTCCGCGTGGGCCGGGCAGTGTCCCAATCCGTAGCCGCGAGAGGCCGAAGTCGTGCAGGGACAACCGGAACGCCCGCAGGCCAGCGCTCGCAGGATCTCCCCTGCGCCGCTCCCCAGAGCGTGAGACCGAGATCATTGCTGGGTGCCGACCGCGCGGCCAGGGCGCGTACTGCGCTCAGCCCGGCCAAGCGCCGCCACACCGGGGCACACGCGCGGCCACATGGCGGTCACGTCAGCACGAGCCGCCAGCGCTTGCCCCTCGATGATCTTGCAGTGCGCCGGTGGCATCCGCTCGAGGGGATCGCTTGAGCCTTGGGTAGCCATTTGGGTAGCCATCGGCGCGAATAGGCGCGGTTACGCGCGGACGGCGGCGGAGTCGAACTCGCCGAAACGCGCCACAAGCGGACGGGTGCGACCGGCGCGAACGATCCAACACGCCCTTTCAAGGAAGAGGTCATGGGTTCGAATCCCATCCGGGCTACTCGAGTGATTTCGCTTCCCGAAGAACTAGGGCGCGGGTCTACGGTTCGCGCGTGTCCTCGGCATTCGTGAACTCGCGCATCACTCCCGTGGCCTCGTAGACCGTCCGTTCGCAGATGTTCTGGATCCGATCGCCGATGCGCTCCAGGTTGTGCGCCACCCAGAGCAGCCATGTGGCGCGGTCCATCGTCGTGGGGTCGGCGAGCATGTAGGTGAGCAGCTCGCGATAGATCTGGTCGTACAGGCGGTCGATCTCGTCGTCCTGCGCGGCGATCGCCTCGGCCAGGTGCGCGTTCTTCGTGAGCAGCGCGTCGACCGCCTGGCGAAGACCTGTGCGCACGAGCGCGGCCATCCGGGGGATGTCCACCAGTGGTTTCAGCAGCGGACGCTGCTCGTGCATGAGCACGACCTTGCCGATGCCGACGCAGTAGTCGCCCATCCGCTCCAGCTCGCCCACGACCATGAGCACGGCGACAATGAAGCGCAGGTCTCCGGCGATCGGCTGCTGCATCGCGATGAGCCGGACCGCGGTGTCCTCGATGGCGAAGCGCAGCTCGTTGATGTCGCGGTCCGCCGAGATGACTTTCTGGGCACCTAGGGCGTCCAGCCGCGCGAGGGAGGCGACGCTGCGCTCGATGGCCAGGTCCACCAGGCTTGCCATCCGCCGCAGATCGAGCTTGAGCTGCTCGATCCCCTGGTCGAGGACCGCCCGCTGATGGATGGTTCGTCCGGGCACGGCCATCAACCGAACCGCCCGGTGATGTAGGCCTCGGTGCGCGGGTCGCGCGGCGTGGTGAAGAGGTCTGCGGTGCGACCGTGCTCGACGAGGCGCCCGACGCCGTCCTCACCGGCGAGCATGAAAGCCGTGCGCTCGCTCACCCGCGAGGCCTGCTGCATGTTGTGGGTCACGATCACGATGGTCACCTCCGCCGCCAGCTCCCGGACCAGCTCCTCGATCTTGTATGTGGCGATCGGGTCCAGCGCCGAGGCCGGCTCATCCATCAGCAGGACCGCGGGGTCGGTGGCGAGCGCCCGGGCGATACAGAGGCGCTGCTGCTGGCCGCCCGAGAGCGCTGCGCCTGAGCGCCCGAGCTTGTCCTTGACTTCGTCCCACAGCGCAGCCCGGCGGAGGTTGCGCTCGACCAGGTCGGTCATGTCCGCCCGGCTCGTCTTCCATCCGCGCAGCCGCGGACCGGCAGCGACGTTCTCATAGACGCTCATCATCGGGAAGGGGTTGGGCTTCTGGAAGACCATCCCGACCCGGCTGCGGACCTCGACCGCGTCCATGCCCGTCCAGTAGATGTCCTCGTTCCCGAGGAAGACCTGCCCCGCCACCCGGGCTCCGGGCGTGACCTCGTGCATGCGGTTCAAGCACCGGAGCAGGGTGGACTTGCCGCACCCGGAGGGGCCGATGATCGCGGTGACGGCCTTGGCGTCGATGTCGAGGCCGACGTCACCTACTGCCTGCGCAGCGCCGTACCAGGCGGAGAGCGCTTCGATCCGTACCGCCGGCGTCGCGGAGGCGATCGGCGCAGGTACGGTGGGCGCGACGCGTTCGGTCACGGTCATCGGACCCGGCTCCGCGTAGCCACCCGTAGTGCGACGCTCAGGAGGCCGATGACGACGACGAGCACGAGAGACCCGCCCCAGGCCTTCGTGTGCCAATCGTCGTACGGCGAGGCTGCGTACTGGTAGATCTGCAACGGCAGCGCCGCGATCGGTCGGAGCAGATCGGTGCTGAAGAACAAGTTGCCAAGTGCCGTCAGCAGGAGCGGCGCGGTCTCGCCAGCCGCTCGGGCGATGGCGAGGATGGCTGCGGTGACGATCCCGGCCCGGGCCGTGGGGAGGACGACCCGAACGATGACCCGCCACCGCGGCGCGCCGAGGGCGAGCGCCGCCTCGCGCAGCGAGCCGGGGACCAGACGCAGGACCTCTTCCACCGTTCGGGCGATGATCGGGGTCATGATCACCGCGAGCGCGATCCCGCCCGCGAGTGCCGCGTAGTGGCCGATGAACCCACGCACGAGGAACGCCCAAACGAAGACTCCGACGACGATCGAGGGCAACCCTGCGATCAGCTCGGCGGCAAAGCGCACGACGGGTGCGAACCGGCCCGAGCGGTACTCGACCACGAAGATGGCGCTCGCGATGCCGATGGGGATCGCCAACGCCGCCGCGATCGCCGAGAGCACGAGTGTCCCGAGCAGTGCCGGGCCGAGGCCACCCCCCGGCTCCCCTTGCGGGAGGCTGCGCTCAGTGAAGAACGCCGGCGTGATCGCGGGCAGACCGCGGATGAGGACGAACCCGAGGATGATCAAAAGCAGTGCCGCCGCGCCGATCGTTGCGGCCAGGAGCAAGCCAGCCATCACCCGCTCTTTCACACGACGACGCCGGGTGATCCGGGAGTGCGCGACCCCAAGGGCTAGCGCCGTCACAGTGCAAGGCCCTGTGGGTTGCCGGCGATGCGCCGGATGAGCAACCGTGCTGCGCCGTTCACGATGACCGCGACCACCAGGAGGACGAGTGAGATCTCGACGATCGCGCTGAAGTACAGCTCGCCCGTCGCTTCGGTGAACTGGTTCGCGATCGCCGAGGCCATCGTGTACCCGGGGGTGAAGAGCGACGGTGAGATCGTTGTCGAGCTGTTGCCGACGACGAGAGTCACCGCCATCGTCTCGCCGAACGCGCGCGCTACGCCGAGCACGATCGCGCCGACGATACCGACCCGGGCGTAGGGGAGGACCGCCCGGCTCACCGCTTCCCAACGGGTCGCCCCGAGCCCCAGCATCGCCTCGCGCTGTGCGCCCGGGACGGCTAGGAGCACCTCGCGCGAGACCGCGAGCAGGAGCGGCAGGATCATGATCGCAAGGATCACCCCACCGACCAGCAGATCGACCCCCACGATCTGGCCCGAGAAGAGCGCCCCGACGACCGGCACGGGGCCGACCCACGTCGCGAGCGTCGGCTCGACGAACTCTCGGAAGAACGGCACGAGGACGAACAGGCCCCACAGGCCATAGACGATGCTGGGTATGTAGGCCAGCAGCTCGATGAGGAACGCGAGCGGTGTGCGGATCCGCAGCGGCGCGTATTCGGTGAGGTAGATCGCCGCGCCCACGGCGACCGGTGCCGCGAGCACGACCGCGATCGCTGTCGTCACGAGCGTCCCGAAGAGGTACGCCCCAGCACCGAAGACCTCGTGCACCGGGTCCCAGCGGGTGGTCGTGATGAACGACAGCCCGAGGCGGGAGATGGCCGGCCAGGAGTCCCGGACGATGAGCAGCGTGATGCCGGCGAGCGTGAGCGGCACCAGGAGGGCAAGGGCCGCCACGCCGCCGGCGAACGCGCGGTCGGCACGAGAGGTCGCCTGCACTACTTCGGCAGGACCGGCGTGCCGCCGGAGGTGATGCTCCGGATCTTCTCCTCGGCCTTCGCCTGCACGTCCTTCGGCAGCGGCGCGTACCCGAGGTCTTTGGCGTACTGCTGGCCGTCGTGGGTGCCCCACCAGAAGTAGCGGGCCATCGCGAGCGCCTTGCCCTTGTCCGGGACCTCGGCGTAGGTGAGCAGGTAGGTGAACGTGCTGATCGGCCAGGCCGCGGCGTTGTCCGAGTTCGTGATGGAGACCCGCAGGTCGGCGGGGAGTGCGATCCCCTCGGCCGCCTTGCTCACGCTGTCCAGGTTCGCCTCGACATACGCGCCCTTCGAGTTCTGGAGCGTCACTGTTCCGAGCTTCTGCTGGATGGCGTAGATCAGCTCGACGTACCCAATGGAGTTCGGCGTGCTCTTCACCGAGCCGGCCACGCCGTCGTTGCCCTTGGCACCGATGCCGCCCGGCCATTCGACCGACTGGCCCGCACCGACTTTGCTCTTCCAGGTCGCGCTCACCTTTGAGAGGTAGTCGGTGAACGCGAAGCTGGTGCCCGAGCCATCGGAACGGTGCACGGTCGTGATCGCGGCGTCGGGCAGGCTCACGCCGCCGTTGGCCGAGGCGATCTTTGGGTCGTTCCACTTCTTGATGTCGCCAAGGAAGATCCCGGCGAGCGCGTCCGGCGTGAGCTTGAGGCTCGCGACCCCCGCGAGGTTGTACGTCGGGACGACCGCGCCCATGACCGTCGGGATGTGGAGGATCGGGGCCTTCGCGTCGGTGAGCTGCTGATCGCTCATCGGGTTGTCGGACCCAGCGAAGTCGACGGTCTTCTCGGAGATGCCCTTGATCCCGCCGCCCGAGCCGATGGCCTGGTAGTTGATCTGGACGCCGGTCGCCTTGTTGTAGGCGTCCACCCACTTCGTGTAGATGACCGCGGGGAACGTCGCTCCCGCGCCGCTCAACGACTGGGCCTCGCTGGCACAGGGACCCGTCACCGGGAAGCACCCGCTGGCGCTCCCGCCCGTTCCCCCGGAAGTACCGCCGCCGCACGCGGAGACCAGGACCGCGAGCGCGAGCGCCGGGACGGCGACCATCCGGAACCTCATCGTTGCCCTCACACCATTCGTTTCTCTTCGCGATCGATGGTCGCGATGCGAGGGAAACGGAGCGCGAACTCCAGGTGAAAGGACGGTGAACTTCCGGTCCGGTGGAACTGCTTTGGCCTTGGGCTGGCGCTAGCTGCGCTCCTTGAACCGGTAACCGACCCCGCGGAGCGTCTCGATCCAGCGCGGAGCGTCTGCGTCATCGCCGAGCTGTTCACGCAGGTTCTTGACGTGCGTGTCAACGGTTCGTGTATCGCCCGCGTGGTCGAGGCCCCA
>JAYVCA010000129.1:0-4199 GCA_043750135.1 Chloroflexota bacterium
CGGTGGACCTCGGTTCGTACTCCAGCCGGGTGACGTTCATGGCCGGGAATGCGGTGAAGGACGCGGCCGGCAAGCTGCGCGCGCAGCTCGTGTCGGTCGCCACGGAAAAGCTGGGGATCCCCGCGGAGCGGATCGGCCTCGCGTTCCGGCGGGTCTACGACCTCCGCGACCCGGAGACGTTCGTCTCGTTCACCGACACCGCGGTGCTCGCCGAAGCGCGCTACGGGACGCTGTCGGCGGCCGGCTCGTACACCCCGCCAAAGGACATCGGCGGATCGTTCAAGGGGGCGGGCGTCGGGCCGTCACCGGCGTACTCCTACCAGGCCTGCGTTGCCGAGGTGAGCATCGACCGCGAGACCGGCGTGATCACCGTCGATCGCCTGGTCACGGCCCACGATTGCGGCCGCGCGCTCAATCCGGCGAACGTCGAGGGACAGATCGAGGGTGCGGCGTACATGGGCTACGGCGAGATCATCGGCGAGGAGCAGGTGTTCCGTGGAGGCCTGCACAAGAAGCCAAGCCTCCTCGACTACAAGATCCCGACTTCGCTCGACACGCCGGCGCTCGAAGCGATCATCGTCGAGACGGTCGACGCCGAGGGCCCGTACGGCGCGAAGGAGGCCGGCGAGGGGCCGCTGAATCCGGTCATCCCGGCGATCGCGAACGCGGTGTACGACGCGATCGGCATTCGCTTCGACGAGACGCCGATCACCCCGGACAAGGTCCTCGCCGCGCTCGCGAAGAAGCAGACCCGCGTCGGGCCCGATGGGCTCGACGGCGGAAGATCGGCCACCGATCCGAAGGCGGCGCTGCGTCGTCTCGCCGCGTCGACCAAGGCCCGGGATCGCAAGCGCGATGCTTAGGCTGCCGCGCTTTCAGCTGCTGGCCCCCGCGACGGTGGAGGACGCCGCTCAGCTCCTGCGCGAGCACGGGGCGGCGACGCAGGACCCGGCGAAGACCGGGACGCCCGGCCTCGGGGTCATGCTCGTCGCCGGCGGCACCGACCTCTACCCGAACATGAAGCGGCGCCAGTTCACGCCGGCGATCGTGATCTCGCTCCGACGGGCGCTCGGGTACGAGATCCGGAACGGCGACGGCCTGCGCATCGGCGCGGGCACGACCCTCGCCACGATCGTCACCAGCGACCGCGTGCGGGGCGGATACGCCGCGCTCGCGCAGGCCGCGCTTTCGGTCTCCACGCCGCAGCTGCGGAACATGGGGACCATCGGTGGCAATCTCTGTCTCGACACGCGCTGCAATTGGTACGACCAATCGCTCTTTTGGCGCAGCGCCGAGGGCGGATGCATGAAGACCGACCCGTCGGTCGTCTGCCGCGTCGCGCCGTCGAGCCCGCGGTGTCTCGCGGTCGCGAGCGCCGACACCGTGCCGGCGCTCCTCGCCCTCGGTGCCTCCGCTCGCGTGGTCAACGCGGATGGCGAGCGCCTCGTTCCGCTGGCCGCTCTCTACCAGGAGGATGGGATCCGCCCGATGACCATCGGCCGCGATGACATCGTCACCGAGATCGTGGTCCCCGACGCACGCGGTTGGCGGAGCACTTACCTGAAGCTCCGCGACCGTGGCGCATTCGACTTCCCGATCGTCGGCCTCGCCGCCGCGGTGCGCCTGGAAGGCGGCGTGGTGCGCGAGGCCCGCGTCGCCCTGACCGCGGTCAGCTCGCGGCCGATGCTGGTCGAGGCGGCCGCGACCGCCCTCGTCGGCACGCGCCTCGAGGACGACGCCATCGCCGCCGCAGCCGACGCGGCACACAAGCTCGCCCGTCCGATGGACAACACCTCCGGGACGATCGCGCAGCGGAAGAAGACGGTCCCGGTCTTCACCACACGCGCGCTCGCATCGCTGCGGGAAAGCTAGATGCGCAGCATCGCGGTCGTCCCCGCGGCCGGCAGTGCCGAGCGCTTTGGCGGCAAGAAGCTGCTCACGCCGATCGACGGGCAGCCGCTCCTTGACCGGACCATCGCCGCGCTCCTGGACGGCGGAGTGGGCCAGGTCATCGTGGTCGTCGGGCCCGACGCCGACGAGCTGACGCGCGACGTGAACGCGTTCAACGATCCGCGGGTCTGGCCGGTCGTCAATCCGGATCCCGCGCGTGGGATGTTCTCATCGCTGCAGGTCGGGATGGCGGAAGCGGAAGGCGATGCCCTCGTCGTGCTTCCCGCGGACATGCCGTTCGTCCAGGGTGGCACCGTCGCGATCCTCCTTGCCGCCTTCGCGTCGCGCCCGGCCATCGTTTCACCGAAGTACCAGGGAAAGCGCGGTCACCCGGTGATCCTGCCGCCCGGCCTGCGCGACGAGATCCGGTCGGCGGATCCCAGCTCCAACCTGCACGAGATCCTGAAGCGGCACCCGGATCAGCGCGTGGATATCGACGTGACCGATCGCGGGGTGGTCCGGGACGTCGACCGGCGGGCCGATCTCGATGCGTAGGCCGATGCCACCGTCGGGCAACGCCGCCCGCCGGGCCGGTGCGACACTGCACGCATGAGAGAGCTGTACGCGAAGATGGCCGAGCTGGAGCGCGAGGGCCGCCGCTTTGCCGTTGCGACCGTGGTGCGCACGCGCGGCAGCACACCGCAGGTCGTCGGCGCGAAGATGCTCGTCGACGACCTCGGCCGAACGTTCGGAACGCTGGGGGGCGGCTGCGTCGAGGGGGACGCCTTCGCCGAGGCGACCGGTGTCCTGGGGGGCGGCGCAGCATCGCTCCGGGAGTACGAGCTCACCGAGGACCTCGCCTGGGATACCGGTCTGGTCTGCGGCGGAACGATGTGGATCCAGATCGAGCCGAGCACGGCCGCGCTGCGCGTGGGTGACCGCGACCTGCTCGGTGACGTCCTCGCCGCCTCGGTGACCGGCCGGCCGGTGGCGCTCGCGACGCTCCTCCGGACCGACGGCGACGTGCTCGTTCCGGCGGGGAAGCTCGCGGTGGAGCACGACGGGCGGGTGAGCGGATCGCTTGGCGACACGGACCTCGATACGAAGGCCAAAGCGATCAGCGTCGAAGCGCTCCGCCGCGGCACCGCAAAGACCGTCCCGCTCGATGAGACACACGAGCTGCTCGTCGAGCCGATCCTGGCCCGGCCGCGGCTGGTCGTCGTCGGCGGCGGACACGTCGGACTCGCACTGGCCAAGCAAGCGGCCCTCCTCGACTACGCCGTGACGGTCATCGAGGACCGGCCGGACTTCGCCCAGCGCGATCGCTTTCCGGAGACCCTTGAGGTCATGAACGCGGACATGGTCCAGGCGCTCGAGACCATGCCGATCGGATGGAACAGCTTCATCGTCGTGGCGACGCGCGGCCACAAGCTCGATGCGCACTGTCTACGGGCGGCCGTCCGGACCGACGCGCGCTACATCGGGCTCCTCGGCAGCCGGCGCAAGACCATCCTCATCGCCCGCATGTTGCGAGACGAGGGCCTCCCCGAGGAGCGGATCCGGGCGGTGCATGCCCCGGTCGGACTCGACCTCGGCGGACGGACCCCGGCGGAGATCGCGCTCAGCGTGCTCGCCGAGATCTCGCTCGATCGCCACGGCGGCACCGGCCGGCCGCTCCGGCTCGCCGACGAGCTGTTCGAGCGCGCGGTGGCGAAGGGAAGTCCGAGCCGGCGGTAAGTCTCACAGACCAGCCCGCCGGTCCGTTCTACTACTGAGGATGGAGTCGCCACCGCTGACCTTCGGACAGCTGCTCGAACGGCACGAGCGTGAGCTCTACGCCTACGCCCTGCGGCTTTCCGGACAGCGCGCCGACGCGGAGGACCTGTACCAGGACACCTTCCTCGCCGCATTCCGGGCCTGGCCCCCGCCGCGACGCGGCAACGAGCGAGCCTGGCTCTACCGGATCGCGACGAATCGGGCGATCGATCGCGAGCGGCGGTCGCGGCGGATCGTCGCGAGCGTGGACGATCTCGCGCTCGCGGCGCCAGAGCGCGACGACGTGACGCTCGCGGACCTGGCGCTCGCGATCCGAACGCTCCCCGCCGGACAACGCGCGGCGTTCGTGCTGCGCAAAGTGCAGGGCCTGGCATACCCGGAGATCGCGGTGGCGCTCGAGTGCAGCGAGGACGCGGCACGCGCTCGAGTGAGCGAAGCATTGAAAAAGGTGAAGGCGGCGGTGGCCTGATGACGATGGACGTTGCTCTGAGCGAGGCGCGGGAGCGCCTCATCGCCCGGGCGAAGAAGGACGG
>JAYVCA010000130.1:0-2748 GCA_043750135.1 Chloroflexota bacterium
AGATCGAGCGATGCGGTGAGGCCGGCGATCGGCGTTCGGAGCTCGTGCGCGACGTCGAGCAAGAATTCCTCCTTGAGGCGGAGGAGCTCCGCGCTCGCGGTCACATCCCGGACGGTGCGGATCTTCGCCGGTGGATCGGCGCCGGCGACCGGCGTGGTGACGATCTCGAGCACGCCCATCCGCTCTTCGCGAGGGAACCAGGCCCGCTGGATCTCGTGGCCTTCCGGCTGCTGGATGGTGGTCGCGCCACTCACCAGGAGCAGCGTGCCAAATCTCCGGCCCACCAGATGATCTTCGCCCAGCAGCCGGAATGCCGCGGGGTTCGCACTGACGATGGCGTCCGACGCATCGGTGATGAGGATACCGTCGGTGAGCGCGACGAACGCATCTTCGAAGACGACGCTCGCGATCGCGTCGGCACGACGACGTCCGGTCGATCGGCGCTCGGTCAGGCCGGGATCCAGAGCCGCACCCGGGTCCCCTGACCCGGGCTCGAGTCGATCTCGAGCCGGCCGCCGATCAGGCGCGCCGACTCGCGCATCTGCAGGAGCCCGAGGCTCCCTCGCGTGGCGTACGCGGCGAGCGTGGCGCCGACGTCGAAGCCCGTGCCGTCGTCGTCGACGTGAGCGACGATCCCATCGGCCGCATCGACCAGGTCCAGCCAGACGTGCGGAGCGCGGCCGGTCTTTAACGCGTTGTTCGCGGCCTCCCGGATGACCGCGAAGGCACCGGCCTCGACTTCGGGGCGCGCGCGCCGGGTCGCGCCCAGGTCGCGTGCGGCCACGCGCGATCCATTCGTGCCGTCCATCCGCTCGGCGAGCGCGCTCACCGCGGCACCGAGGCCGTCCTCGGTGAGCGCGACCGGACGGAGCGAGAACAGGATGTCGCGCAGCCCGCGCTGCGCCTCCACCAGTCGCGCGCGGATCGCCGTGAGCTCCGCGAGCGCTCCCGGCACGTCGGTGCGCGCTTGCTTCTCGACGATCTCGATGCCGATCGCGCCGTTCGCGAGCGTCTGCGCGACCCCATCGTGCAGATCGCGTGCGAGGCGGTGGCGCGTTTCCTCGCCGACCCGGACGACGCGGAGCCGCTCGGCGGAGAGCTCCGCCTGCAGCCCCACGAACTCGAGGGCGATCCCTGCGGTGAAGGCGAGCGATCCGGCAAGGTCCGCGTCTGCCGCGGTGAACGTCCCGTCGCGCTTGTTCACCACCTGGAGGACTCCCACCCGCGTCCGGTCACGGGCGTCGATCGGGACCACGAGCATCGAGCGGGTCCGGAATCCGGTGCGCGCATCGACACTTGGGTCGAACCGCGGATCCGCGTACGGATCGCCGATGACCAGCGTGCCACCGCCGCGGGCGACCTCCGCGGCGATGCCGCGGCCGTCGAGTGGCAGGCGGATCTCCTGTTGAGCGCCGGCCTCGGGCGTTTCGCTGCGGCTCCGCGACCAGACCTCGCGGCGGTCCAGGTCGACGACGAAGACCGTGGCGCGCTCAGCATCCAGGAGCGTCGTCGCCGTCGCGGTGATCCGCAGCAGGACGTTATCGATGTCGCCCTCGAGCGCGAGGTCGCGCTGGAGGGCGAGGATGAGCGCAAGCTGCTCGGCCTGGGTCAGGGCTGTCATGCGCCGCCAGTATCGGGCTCCGCGATCGCCCGCACCGTTTCCAGGGTGTCGATATCGGCGACCGGCTTATCCGGCCGCAGTCGCACGATCCGCGGGAACCGCAGGGCGTAGCCGGACGCGTGTCGGGTGCTCTGCTGGACCGCGTCGAACGCGACCTCGATCACCGTGTCGGGTTCGACGAGCCGGGTCCGGCCGATCTCGCGGACGGTGTGGATCTTGAAGTGCTCGGTGAGCTCCGCGATCTCGCGGTCGGTGAGCCCGGAATATGCCTTGCCCACATTCCGGTGCGCATCTCCGTCGCGGACCGCGAAGGTGTAATCCGAGAGGACCGCGCGCCGCTTGCCGTGCCCCCATTCGACCGCGGTCACCACGACATCGAGGGTGCGGAGCGCTCGTTTCACCTTCAGCCACTCCATACCGCGCCGGCCCGGGCGATACGGCGAGCGAGGGTCCTTCACCACGAGCCCCTCATTGCCGCGCTCCCGCGCGGCGGTGAATTCCGCGTCGATCGCCGCGACGAGCTCCGGCCCGCTCGCATCGAGCGTGCGTGACCGGGCCAGTTGGAGCGGCGCGACGAGCGGCAGGCCGCGCAACGCGGCGGCGCGCTCGGCCAGGGGCAGATCGAGGAGCGAGACGCCGTCACGCTCGAGGATGTCGAAGATCACAAGGCTCGCCGGGAGCGCCGTCCGGAGCGCGTCATCGGCGGTCTTGCGCCCGAGTCGGCGTTGGAAACGGACGAACGGCACCGCCCGGCCGTTCGTATCGAAGGCGAGGATCTCGGCGTCGAGCACGACGCTCCCCGGGATCGCGGCAAGCGCCCCGAGGAGGTCGGGGAATCGCCCGGTCACCCGATCGAAGGTCCGTGAATAGAGCTCGACCCGGTCGCCGACCTTGTGCACTTGCGCGCGCACGCCGTCGTACTTGTCCTCGACGACGTACGGGGCGGGGAAGCGACGCTCGATCTCGCCGAGGTCCAGCGCCGGAGTCGCCAACATCATCCCGATCGGCGCGAAATGGACAAGTCGCGCATCCGACAGCCGGTCCGCGCGGGCCTGCACCGCCGTGAGGCCGATGTCGCCTCCGAGCATGTGCGCCCGGCCGACGGCCTCGCGCGGCCGGCCGAACGC
>JAYVCA010000131.1:0-4390 GCA_043750135.1 Chloroflexota bacterium
CCGCGCGCATCCGCGACATCCCCGACTTCCCCAAGCCCGGGATCCTGTTCAAGGACATCACGACGCTGTTGAAAGACGGGCCGTCGTTCAAGGGGGCAATTGACGGGCTCCTGGAAAAGATCGGACCGGGTCGGGTCGATGTCGTCGTCGGCATGGAGTCGCGGGGCTTCATCTTCGGCGCTCCGATCGCCTATGCCCTCGGCGTTGGCTTCGTCCCGGTGCGCAAGCTCGGTAAGCTCCCGAGCGATGTCGTGAGCGTGGAGTACGACCTGGAATACGGCTCGGCCACCCTGGAGATGCACAAGGACGCGATCACCCCAGGCGCGAAGGTCCTCATCGTCGACGATCTCCTCGCGACCGGCGGCACCGTCGCCGGGACGATCGAGCTGGTGAAGCAGCTCCAGGGAGAGATCGTCGGGCTCGCGTTCCTCATCGAGCTCGTCGCTCTTAAGGGCCGCGACCGGCTCCAGGGCTATGACATCGCGACCCTCATCGAGGTGTAAACTCTCCCTCTACGCGCTAGCGGCGGAGCCCCGCTCGGTCTAGCCCCGACCCAGGGAGACCCAGGGAGGTGTCATGACCGCGGCCCCGCTGCTACCCGATGTCCAGCTCGATCCGCAGGCCCCCGCCGCGAGCGTCCGTGCGTTCTTTGAACGGGATCGGCTCCTCGCGGCGTACGCCCTCGCCGACCTCGACCCGGAGAACGTCGATCAATGCCGCTGGTGGGTCGCCTGGCGTGAGAACGAGATCGTGGCCGCCGCGCTCCTGGTCGAGGTGCTTCCGTTCCGTCCGTGCTTTGCGATGGGGGAACCGGACGCGCTCGCGCAGCTCTTCCGCGAGGGGATCCGCGAGCCTCGCCTCATCGTGGCCACCCCGCCGCAGGGCCGCCTGGCGCTGGAGCAGACCTACCGCTTCGAGCGCTGCGACCGAATGCACCGGATGGTCGTGACCGCCACGTCGTTCCGTCCCAGGGTCAATCGCGATGTGGTGCGGCTGGGACCGGAGCGGCTCGCCGACGTCCTCGATCTCTATGGGATGGCGTCGCGGTCCTACTTCACGGCGGCGCGGCTCGAGCGCGAGATCTATTTCGGCATCTACAGCGGCCCGCTCCTCGTCGCCGCGGCCGGAACACACGTCCGCTCGCGGACCGCCGGTATCGCTGCGGTCGGGAACGTGCTCACCCGTCTGGCTCACCGCGGGCGTGGGCTGGCGACGAGCTGTACCTCGGCGGTCACCGAAGCGGCGCTCGAGACCCACCGCGACGTCGTGTTGAACGTGCGGCAGGACAACGTCACCGCGATCTCGGTCTACCGCCGGCTCGGCTACCGCGAGCACGCATCGTTCGTCGAAGGTCCGGCCGTTCGCCGTGCGGTCTGGGAGCGTCTTACCAAGAATTTGTTCGGGAGAACGTCATGAGCGTCGCCACCACCATCGCCTCCGATGTCACCGATCCGGGTCTCGCGGAGGCCGGCGCGCGCCGGGTCGCCTGGGCCGGCCGCGAGATGCCCGTCCTGGCCGAGATCCGCGCGCGGGTGGCGAACGAGCAGCCATTCAAGGGCATCCGCATCGCGGCCTGCCTGCACGTGACTACCGAGACCGCGAACCTGGCGATGACCCTGCGCGACGCGGGTGCCGAGGTCGCGCTCTGCGCCTCGAACCCGCTCTCGACGCAGGACGAGGCCGCCGCGGCGCTCGTGGTGAAGGAAGGGATCTCCACGTTCGCCCGCAAGGGTGAGGATCGCGACACGTATTACCGGCACATCGAGGCGGTCTTGGCGACCCGTCCCCAGATCACGATGGACGACGGCGCTGATGTCGTCACGCTCCTCCACACCACGCGGAAGGAGCTCCTCAAGGACGTGAAGGGCGGCACCGAGGAGACGACGACGGGCGTCATCCGGCTTCGGGCGATGGCCGCGGAGGGCGTCCTCGCGTACCCGATCATCGCGGTGAATGAGGCCCGCACCAAGCACATGTTCGATAACCAGTACGGCACCGGTCAATCGGCCGTGGATGGTCTCATGCGCGCGACGAACATCCTCATCGCCGGGAAGACCGCGGTCGTCGCCGGGTATGGCTGGGTCGGCCGCGGGGTCGCCTCCCGCCTCCGCGGGATGGGCGCGATCGTCATCATCGTCGAGGTGGAGCCGCTCCGCGGTCTCGAGGCGGCGATGGACGGCTACCAGGTCATGCCGATGGCCGACGCCGCCGGCCGAGGCGACATCTTCATCACCACGACCGGCAACCTGAACGTGATCGGCAAGGCTCATTTCGGCGCGTTGAAGGATGGCGCGATCTTGGCCAACGCGGGCCATTTCAACGATGAGATCGAGATCGGCGCGCTCGAGGAGCGCTCGTCCGGCCGGCGGACGATCCGCCCGTTCGTCGAGGAGTTCACCCTCGGCCCGCGGAAGGTCTTTCTCCTGGCCGAGGGACGGCTGCTCAACCATGTGGCGGCCGAGGCGAACCCGGCGGCGGTCATGGACATGTCGTTCTCCAACCAGGTCCTTGCGATCGAGTATCTGTTGAAGAAGGGCCGCGACCTCAAGCCGAACGTGTATCCGGTGCCGCACGAGCTCGACCAGCAGATCGCGCGGAGCAAGCTCGCGGCGATGGGGATGCGCATCGACACGATGACCGACGAGCAGCAGACCTACGCGAATTCTTGGAAGTCGGGGACCTAGACCCATGACGATGAGCTTCTTTAGCGCGGACAGGGTGCTCTTCTCGAGCGAGTCGGTCACCGAGGGCCACCCGGACAAGCTGTGCGATCAGGTCTCCGACGCGATCCTCGACGCGCTGCTGGCGAAGGACCCGATGGCCCGGGTCGCCTGCGAGACCATGACCACGACCGGCACCGTGTTGGTGGCCGGCGAGATCACGACGAGTGCCTACGTCGACGTCATCGGGATCGTCCGACGCGTGGTCAAGGACATCGGCTACACGAACGCTCATTACGGCTTCGACCACGAGACCTGCGGCGTGCTCACGGCGATCAAGCCGCAATCGCCGGATATCGCGCAGGGCGTCGACCGCGCGCAGGACGACGACGCCGAGCTCGGTGCCGGCGACCAGGGAATGATGTTCGGCTTCGCGGTCGACGAGACGCCTGAGCTGATGCCGCTGCCGATCACGCTGGCCCACGCGGTGGCGAAGCGGCTGGCGGCGGCCCGCCGGTCGGGGGAGATCCCATACCTGCGCCCTGACGGCAAGACCCAGATCACCGTCGAGTATCGCAAGGGGAAGCCGAAGCGCGTCCATACCGTCGTCGTCGCGACGCAGCATGACGACGACATCGACCTGTCGCTCATCCAGCGCGACGTGAAGGAGCTGGTCGTCCGGGCAGCGATCCCGGCGGCACTTCTGGACGATCAGACCCGCTACGTGATCAACGGGACCGGGAAGTTCGTGATCGGCGGACCGATGGGCGATGCCGGCCTCACCGGACGCAAGATCATTGTGGACACCTACGGCGGATACGCGCCGCACGGCGGCGGTGCGTTCAGCGGGAAGGATCCGACCAAGGTCGACCGCTCCGGCGCGTACGCCGCGCGCTACGTGGCGAAGAACGTCGTCGCGGCGGGGCTCGCGCGCCGCTGCCAGATCCAGATCGCCTACGTCATCGGCATGGCCAAGCCGGTCTCGCTGAATGTCGAGACCTTCGGCACGGGCACGGTGAGCGACGAGGTCATCCGGCGGCTCATCGACGAGCATTTCGACTTCCGCCCCCAGGAGATCATCGAGCGCTTCGCGCTTCGTCGACCGATCTACCTGCAGACGGCGGCGTACGGCCACTTCGGCCGTCCCGACCTCGATCTGCCCTGGGAGCAGACCGATCTGGCCCAGACCTTCGCCCGCGCCGCGGGGAGTCGCGCCGCCACCGCCTGACCTGGGACGCTCGTCTGCCTGAGCTCCGACCGAACGACCGAGCCACTGGCCTGTGGCCTGGTGCTTGCATCAGGTGGCTGAGGAAAGACACGCCGGCCGTCAGTCAGCGTGCAAAACCTTCAATGGGAGGCACAAGATGGCTCGCACTGTTGTTGTTGTACGACCCCGCGGTACCGCCTGGGGCTCGGTCCTCGGCGGGTGGCTCGCGACGCTCGGTGTCGCGGCGCTCCTTTCGCCTTTGGTCACCGCGCTGTTGGGGCGGCTGTACCCAAATGATCGCTCGCTCGCGGCCGCGGTGCCGGTAGTCGTCGGCGTGGGACTCGCGTACCTGATCGGCGGATATGTCGCCGGGCGGATGGCCGGGTACCGCACCAGCTGGCACGGCCTGCTCACCGCCTTCTTCGGGCTCTTCGTCGTGCTCGCGCTGATCGTCGTCGCGGTCGCCCTCCAGCAGGGCGTCTTCGGCGCGACCTTCTACCTTCCCGAGATCCTGCCGCCGCTG
>JAYVCA010000132.1:0-3882 GCA_043750135.1 Chloroflexota bacterium
CCGACGACCGGCTCGAGGCCTTCCAGCCCGGCGGCCGGATCGGTGGCGAAGGCCCGGAGTGGGGCCCATTTCACGAACCGCCAGCCCCGTCGTCGAACGGCCTCGGACAGGGCTGCCGAGCGGCCGAGCTTGTAGCCGGCGAGCGGGCGACGCTCGTCGGCGACGGCGAGGAAACGGAAGACCTTGGGGTCATCGGGGATCGACTCACCCAGCGTCACCAGACTCCGGTGGAGTCGCGCGGTCCAGTCGAGCTGCCAAAGGAACACCATCCGGCCGGCGTCGTACCAGACCACGTCGACCGCGTCGAGGACCTCCGCCGGACCGCGGAGGAACCGGCCGAGCGAGACGGTCTTTTCGGTGTCGCTTAACAGATCCGCCAGGATCGCCGCGCGGCCGGCGTAGGCCTCGCCAAGAGCGCGGCGGCGTAGATCGCGGCCGATGTGGACCTTGAAACCGATGCGGTGACCCGCCTCGATCAGCTGCGCCGCAAGGAGCGTTTGATCCTGCTGTCGGCGGGCCAATCCATCGTTCTCGCGCAGCCGCCAGCGTCCGTCATCCCCCTGGACGCCGTACGCCGCGACACAGCGCTCGATGAGCTCGCGGTCCGGCGTCTCAGGTCCGCGGAAGAGCGCGTAGGTGCGCCGCAGCAGGGCACGGGTGTCGGTGTCGTGCCCGGCCGCGAGCAGCCCCCAGACGCCCCATTCGACGCGGTCGTCGAGCGGCGCCTCGGTCACCGCTTCGGGCCCGAGCGCGTATCGCGGGTCATCGCCCTCGGTGCGAGTGAGCCCCGACCGATGCGCGTCGCCGAGCGCCGAACGGAAGTGATCGAGGAACAACTCGAGCTCGGAGATCCCGCCGGCCCGGGCGAGGGCCAGGGGCGCGAGCAGCTGCTTGGCGGCGAGGGCAGTGAGTGCGGCGATCGCGGCTCGATCCTGGGTCACCGGCTCGCCGCGCGTGACGATCGCCTCGCGAACGCCGGCCCGGATCGTCTCCTCGATGACCGCCGCGTCGGCGCCACGCTGGTCCCGCAGCAGCGGCGCGTCGCGGTCGAAATCCAGGACCGCCGCAGCACCGGAGGCGCCGCCGTAACCGGTGGGAAGCGCGTCGCGCTGATAGCTGATCCCGCGGAGCCGGTACCCGGCACCGGCCCCGGCCAGGGCGCAGGCGGCGATGCTTTCGAGCTCGGCACGAGGGAGATAGACGACCGCCGGCGCAGCGGGACCCGAGCCGTGATGGCCGTCGATGAGCGCCGCGCGGACCGCGCGGAGAAGCCGCTCGCGCCCGATGACGCGGCCGTCGGCGTCGGGGGGGGTGCCGCTGGCCTGCCCGGCGAGCAGGATGCTCGCAACATGCGCCCAGCCACCCAGCGGATCATCGGCCGAGGCCTGGAAGAGGACGAGATCAGCGCGGGGGACGGCGAGCGATCGGGCCTTCGGAGTCGCTGGTGAGGTCGGATTCGCGGCGAGCCAGGCCACGAGCTCGCGCGCGGTGCGCTCGAACTCCAACCAGACGTTGATCTCCCGCGACTGCGCGGCGTGCCCGCGCCGCGCCCGGCCTTTCTTGAGGCGGAGCGGGGCACCGTGTCCGGCAACGGCGTTCAGCCGGCTTCCGCCGACGATCACCTCGAGGAGCGCGAGCCGCAGGAGTGAGCGCACCGGCCCGTCAGGCAGCGCGGTCTCGATCGCGCGGATGGTCGCCATGAGCGCGGAGAGATTGCGCGGCGTGTAGAGGGCGGCAACGCTCTCGGCGAACGCTTTGCGCTCGGGATCAGGGCCAAAGCGTTCGACGAACTGCCAGTACGCGAGGCCCCGGGCCTCCACCCGGCGGGCGCGGTCCTCGTCCGCGGGACTCACCGGCTCGATGAGCAGCGCTCGGCCTTCGCGGGCGCAGACCGCGCACCGGAACGCCTTTTTCGTCGGTGCCGGCGCGTCGCGCTCCCACAGGTACGCCTCGACGACCACCGGTGCGCGACAGGTGCCGCATTCGGAGCCATAGAGACCGCGCATGACGACGCGGTGGGCGACTCCCCCGAGGGCGCTGTCGCCGACGGCCTCGAGGCCGGCGTGGACATCGGACCGGCCAGGCGCGGCGGCGACGACGCCGCGAGCCCACGCACCGAGTGCCTGGGGCGAACGCGCAATGCCGATGTGATCGGCGCGCTCGGCGGCGTCGGCGGCGGATCGGGGGTACGCGAGGGGGTCGAGCACCACGCCGCGACGGGGCGTATACGCGGCCGCGTATGTCTGGGCGAGGACCTGGGGGAACGCGGTACCGAAGCGGTGGAGCGGCCGGGGAAGGGGAACGGTCTCGACGGGGACGAATGCGTCGATCCGTTCGGTGGTCATGGCAGATTGAAGAGTACGGCCCGCCTCGACTCAAGGAGCACCGCAACGCGGCGACCGTCGGGCGACGCAGAGAGGTCCTGCACTGTCCCGCCGATGCCAAGATCGTCGACCGTCCCGTCCGCGCCGATGACCGCGACGCGATCGGTCCCATCGAGGACCAGCGCGCGCAGGCCGATCACCATCCGGCGCCCGTCCACCAGAACGACCTCCCAGCGCGTCGCCCCGCCGGGCGAGGTCGCGGTGATGCGGTTCTGGTCGAGCCGGTAGAACGTGCCGTCACTGCCGAACGCGATGTCGCGCGCCGGATCAGCGATCCGAGTCACCGTCTTCGACGGGTCGGCGTCGCTGGGGCCGAAGCGGAACGTTCCCTGATCGGTGATCGCGGCGCCGACGATCCCGGTGCGGTCCACCGCCAGCGCCCGCGCCGTGCCGGGTAGGTGAACGACACCACGGACGCGCCGGTCGACGCCGATCCGCAGCACCTCGATATCGGTCCCGGCGGGACCGGGGGTCGCGATGTACAGATCGCCCGCGTCGGTCGCGGCGATGACCGCTCCGGCGGCCGGGGCGGCGATCGGGAACGGCGCCGCGAGCGCCGAGCCGTCCGGCGCGCGGGCCCCGACGACCCCTCCGCCGCCGGCGGGCAGTCCGGTCGCGCCCTTCGAGGCGGCGACGAACGCGCGTGCCGTGGGCACGAAGACGAGCTGCGCGGTCGCCGCCGGGAATCGCATCGCGCTCCCGAACGTGCTGCCGCTGGGGACGCCAAGGGTCACCAGGGTCGCGCCGCCAGTCTCGAGCCAACGGCCATCGTCGCTGAACAGGATCTGCGAGATGCCGGCGTTGAATTTGGGGAGGGCCCGGAGCACGCCCTCGGCGGAGAAGATCGCCACGGTCCCGTCATCGCTGCCGGTGGCGATCCAGGCCCCGTCCGGGGAGAGCGCGACGCGACGGGCTGCGCCCCACGTGTCGAACGCCCGCACCGGCTCGCGCCAGAGCTCGACGTCCGGCGCGACCGTGCCGCGCGAGAAGCTGTACCGCTCCTCGGACGCGACCGCGGAGAGGTCGAGGCCCTTCGGGCCGAGTGCGGTGGCCGCGGCGTCGGCGGCCGACCTGGTCGGATACGTCGCCACGCGGATGACGAATGGCGGTGTCTTGGTGACCGATTGGACGGTCCCGGCCTTCTTCGCCGCGGCCTCGGCCTCGACCTGCGTCGAGTACGGCCCGGCGGTGAGGACATAGACCGTCTCGGCCTTCGTGGCGACGGTGAACGAGAGACCGCGAACGATCATCCGCTCGAGCTCGGCGTCCGCAGGGAGCGACGCGCCGAGGTCGCGGACCCGTTGCCAGGAGCTGGTGACGCCCCCGGTGACCTTCGCGAACGTCGCCGCGTCGCCTGTGTCGGCGTACGCACCGGCATCGTTGGCCAGATCGTTCGCCGCGTCGGCAACGGCGACGAGGCGGTCGCGGATCGGGCCGGCCGCGTTCGCGGTGGCGGCAACGGCGTTCGAGGTGACCGTGCGGAGGCCCCGGACCGCGG
>JAYVCA010000133.1:0-5556 GCA_043750135.1 Chloroflexota bacterium
CAAGAAGCGCGGCGAGCAGCTCCTGTTTCCCCGCTGCGCCACGGGTGCCGGCGATCCGGTCGAAGGCACCCGCGACGTCGGCGAGCCGTAGCGGGGGCCCGGCCGGCGGCGGGCCCGGACCGATGAGCTCCGCCGCCACGTCGCCGAGATCGGCATGCTCCTGGTACGCGGTCGCCAGGTCCACGGCCGGTGCGCCCGACCGCGCGATGATCGCCTCGACCAGGGCGGCCCAGCCCACCGCGAGGATCCGCTCATCGGCCCGCGAGAACGGCGTGCCGGCGAAGAGCCGGGCGGCGATCGCCAGGTCGTCGTCCGACCGCAGGCCGCTCAGGTAGTCGCCAAGGTGGCCCAGCTTCTCGAGCTTTTTCGTCGTCGACCGCACGGCATCGGCCGTGCTTACCCAAGTGGCAAACCGGTCGCTCACTCGGTGGGTGGCCGATCGTTGGGAGGCGTCATGGGCATTCTCGAGCTCCTCATCGTGATCCTGCTCCTGCTCTGGCTGTTCGGGTACTTCGGCCGCGGCCGAGCGTTCCGGCGCGGCCCGGCCGTCGACACGACCGGGTGGTCCGCCGGCGGGAATTGGGTGCACATCCTGCTCGTCATTGTCGTCATCCTGGTGCTGCTGCGGCTCGTGCGGTAACCGACCGGCAAAGTCCGCCAGACGCCTACAGTCCATCAAGTGCACGGTGGTGTGAGCGGCGGCCGGACGTACCGCGTCCCATATGGGCTCAGCGACCTGGAGTTCACGCTCAAGCCCTGGTTCGACATCGATGTGCTCTCGTCCGCCGCAGCCACACCGGTCGCCGACCTCGGCGCGGCGGCGATCGACGCACTCCGGACCCCCCTCGGCTCGCCGCGCCTGCGCGACCTCGCCGCCGCCGCCCGTTCCGCAACGGACACGCGACCGGCCCAGGCGGTCATCGCGGTCACCGACCTCACCCGCGCCTGTCCGGACGACGCGCTCGTCCCTCCCCTCCTCGCCGAGCTGAACGCCGGAGGGATCCCGGACGCCGACATCACGGTCATCGTCGCGGTGGGGCTGCATCGTCCGACCACGGTCGCGGAAAAGCGGCAGAAGCTCGGCGGCGTCGTCGACCGGGTGCGCGTCGTCGATTCGAACGGGACCGATCCGGCGATGTGGGCGGACCTCGGTCCGATTCCGCCGTACGGGGTTCCAGGCTTCACCCAGAAGCTGGTGAAGGACGCCGACCTTGTCGTCGCGACCGGCATCGTCGAGCCGCATCAGTACGCCGGGTATTCCGGCGGCCGGAAGACCGTGGCGATCGGCTGCTGCGGCGAGCCGGTCATCACCGCGACGCACGGCATGCGATTCCTTGAGGACCCCGGTGTTCGCCTCGGCCGGATCGACGGCAACCCGTTCCACCAGACGGTGACCGAGATCGCGCGGCGCGCCGGCCTGCGGTTCTGCCTGAACGTCGTGGTGGACGACCAGGAGCGCGTGGTCGCGGTGGCCGCGGGTGAACCGGACGCGGTGCTCCAGGATCTGGTCGCGACGGCCGCCGCGATCTACACCCGGCCGATCACCCGGCAATACGACATCGCCATCGCCGGGGTGGGCGCGCCGAAGGACGTGAACCTCTATCAGGCCTCACGCGCCGCGACCTATCTGCGCTTCGCACCCACGCCGGTCGTCCGCGCCGGAGGCGCGATCATCATCCCCGCCCGGCTCGACGAGGGCGCCGGCGAAGGGGCTGGCGAGCAGCGCTTCCTTCGCGCCCTCGAGACCGCCCCCACACCCGCTGCGGTCGTCGAGTCCGCCCGCCGGCACTTCGCCGGTGGAGAGCAGCGCGCGGTCATGGTCGCGCTCACCCTGGCGCACTGCCAGATCATCATCGCGGCCTCGGGGGCTCCAGAGATCGTGCGCCGAGCGAAGCTGCGGGCCGCGCCGGACGTCGAGGCCGCCCTGGAGATCGCCTACGAGCACATCGGGCGTCCGCGGAGTGCGAGCGTGCTGCTGGTGCGTCGCGCGCTCCATACCCTGCCCGTGCTCCAAGCACCGCCGGTCGTGGCATGAATCCGCTGTGGCATGAATCCCGCTGAGGAGTAGAGCGTGGGCTGCTGTTTGACCAGCTGCGTGCGGCTGTTGTTCTTCGCGCTGTGGCGCGCGGTCTTCGCCGCGCTCGCGGCGATCGCGTTCGCGCGCGTCGATCACTACATCGACCGCACCGCGCACCGTGACGCGGTGACCGGCCGAGCTTGGCGGGCGTATCGCCGCGGCAAGGGCCGCTCAGCGCGCCGGGGCACGCCGCCCGACGCGGACTCGGCGATCGACACCGAGGGGCACCCCCGACCGTAGCCGAGCCCGCGCGCGGCGTTCGCAGCCTGCCTAAACTCGTTCCGTGACCGCACGCATCGACGTGTTCCGCATTCCGACCCGCATCTCGTTCGGCCGCGGCGTCGCTCTCACGCTCGCCGATCCGCTCCGCCAGGTCGGCGCGACGAAAGTCCTCCTGGTCACCGATGCGGGCGTACTGAAAGCCGGCCTCGTGGCGCCGCTCGAGGAACGCTTACGCGAGGCGAAGATCCCCTACGAGATCTACGACGGCGTCGTGCCCGACCCGGGCGTTGGCGAGGTCCAGCGTTGCTACGAGCGGGCGAAGGAGTGCGGTGCCGACGCCTTCGTCGCCGTCGGCGGCGGCTCGACGATCGACACCGCGAAGATGGCTGCGGTCCTTCTGGTGAACGGTGGGACGGTCCTCGACTACATCGGTCTGGACAAGGTGCCCAAGCCGGCCGCGCCGGTCGTCGCCATCCCGACGACCGCCGGCACCGGCGCCGAGCTCACGATCAACTCGGTCATCGCCGACCCGGACCAGCACAAGAAGCTCGTCATCATCAGCCCGAACGCGACCGCGCTCTTCGCGCTCGAGGACCCCGAGATGACCGTCGGCCTTCCGCCGTTCCTGACCGCGATCACCGGGATGGACACCTTGGTCCATGCGATCGAGTCGTTCACGTCGAAGAACTCGTACCGCATGACCGAGCTGCTCGCGCTCGAGGCGATCCGTGACGCCGCACGCGCGCTCCCGGCCGCGGTGAAGGACGGAAAGGATCTCGATGCACGCGAGGCGATGATGCGCGCGGTGCTGATGGCCAGCCTCGCGTTCAGCAACACCCGCTTGGGCAATGTGCACGCGATGGCCCTCCCGCTCGGCGGCTGGTGTCACGTCGCGCATGGCACGGCCGTCGCGGTCGTGCTTCCACGGGTCATGGACTTCAACCGGACCGCCGCCCCGGACCGATACGCCGCGGTGGGCGAGGCTCTCGGAACGAAGAAGGACGGCAAGGCCGCCGTCGAGCACGTCTATCGAATGAACGAAACGATCGGCATTCCCGGCGGCCTCCGCGGCCTCGGCGTGGACGAGGGTGCGATCCCGAGCATGGCCAAGGATGCGATGCTCTCTGGCAACATCCTGGTGAATCCGCGGACGACGACCCAGCCGGACATCGAAGCTCTCTACCGCGAATCGCTGTAGTGCCCGTCGCGATCTTCGATATGGACGGCGTCCTCTATCGCGGCGCGACGGTGCTGCCATATGCCCGTGAGGCCCTGGCTCGACTCCGCGATGGCGGCTGGCAGGTGTTCTTCGCGACGAACAACTCGAGCGCGTCGCGCGAGGATTACGTCCAGCGCCTGAATGCGATGGCGCTCGCCGGGGACGCCGAACACGTGATCACGAGCGCCTATGCGACCGCGCACTATCTCGAGCGCCTCGATCCGCGACCCACAGACGTCTACGTGGTCGGCGCCGATGGCCTTCGGGACGAGATCCGTGCGGTCGGGATCCCGGTGCGGTCGCGCGCCGCTCTGCCGGGGCTGCACCCGCCGCCGGATGCGGCGCTCGAGGGGCAGGCCGATGCGGGCGCGATGCGCGCCTATCTGGTCGCACTCGAGCTTCCGCCACCGCCGGATACGGTCGTGGTCGGCCTCGATCTCCACCTGACCTACGCCGCGCTCGCCGAGGCGCAGCGCGGCCTGCTCGCCGGCGCGCGGTTCATCGCGTCAAATAAGGACCGCGCCTACCCCGTGGAAGGCCGGCTGCTCCCTGGTGCCGGCAGCATCGTCCGAGCGCTCGAGATCGCGAGCGAACGCGAGGCGGTCTGCATCGGCAAGCCCGAGCCCTGGCTCTTCGCCGAGGCGATCCGGCGTGCCGGATCCGACCCTGGGCCGGTGGTCGTGGTCGGCGACGCGCCGGAGTACGACATCGTGGCCGCCCACCGGGTCGGGGCGACCGGGGTGCTCATCACCACCGGCCTCACCGCGACCGCCGCGGTGGGCAGGGCGACCGGCGAAGCGGTGCCGGATCACGTGATCCATTCGCTCGACGCGCTGTTCGGTCTGCCGGAGCTCGCCGGGGTCTGACCGGGCCCGCCGCTACAGGCGGAGCCCGAACGCGTGCATGATCGTGGCGGCGACGTAGCCGAAGATGAAGCAGCCGGGGATGGTGAGGACCCAGGCGCCCACGATGCGGCCGGCGATCCCCCAGCGGACCGCGGACAGGCGGCGGGTCGCACCGACGCCCAGGATCGCACCGGAGATCGCGTGCGTCGTCGAGATCGGGATACCCAGGCGGGTGGCGACCTCGATGATCGCGCCGGCCGTCGTCTCGGCGACGAAGCCATTCACCGGCTTGAGGAGCGTGATCCGCATTCCCATCGTCTTGATGATCCGGTAGCCGCCGCTCAATGTGCCGAGCCCGATCGCGAGCGCGCAGGTCACCTTTACCCAGTCCGGGACGAAGCCCGCCTTCTCCGTCCCCAGGAAACCGCCGGCGAAGAGGGCGAGCGAGATGATCCCCATCGTCTTCTGGCCGTCGTTGCCTCCATGGGTGAAGGCCATCCAGGCACTCGAGGCGATCTGCGCCTTCCCGAAGAACCGGTTGACCAAGGTGTATGAGACGTCCTTGAGCAGCCAGTACATCCCGAGCATTAGCAGGTAGCCGACGATGAGCGCGGACATCGGCGAGATGAGGATCGCGCCGCTCGTCTTCTCGACCCCCGCGACGACGACGACACCCCAGCCGTGCACCGAGACCGCGGCGCCGATCATCGCGAAGATCAGCGCGTGGCTTGATGAGGTCGGAAGCGCGGCGTAAAAGGTGATGAGATCCCAGGCGATGGCCGCGATGAGCGCGGCGAGGACAAGGTCTTGGGTGACCTTGGTGCTGTCGACGATGCCCTTCGCGACGGTCGCCGCCACGGCCGTGCCGGCGAGCGCACCGGCGAGATTGAGGACGCCGGCCATGAGCGTCGCTTGGAGCGGGGTGAGGACCCGGGTCGCGACGACGGTGGCGATGGCATTCGCGGCATCGTGGAATCCGTTCACGAATTCGAAGGCGAGGCCGAGCGCGACGACGGCGATGACGACGATCGTGCCTGTCTCCATTGCTACTTGTGCTTCACCACGATGGTCTCGACGATGTTCGCCACGTCCTCGCAGCGGTCGATGGCCAGCTCGATCAGCGCGTGCAGATCCTTCCATTTGATGATCTCGACCGGGTCGGTCGTCTTCGCGAAGAGGTCGGCGACCGCCGA
>JAYVCA010000134.1:0-3891 GCA_043750135.1 Chloroflexota bacterium
GCCGCGACGAGCTGGAAGGAGCGCACCGAGGGCACCGGCGATGCCGGTCAGACCAGCCCCGAGGAGCTCCTGGCGGCGGCGCATGCGAGCTGCTTCGCGATGGCCTTCTCCACCCGCCTGGCGAAGGCCGGGGTCGCCGATCCGGACATCACTGTGACCGCGAAGGTGACCTTCGGGCCGCGGCAGGCAGGAGGCAACGGCGTGCTCTCGAGCGCGCTCAGCGTGCGCGCGCAGGCGCCGAACGGCGACGCCGAAAAGCTAAAGGCCGTCGCGGAGGACGCGAAGGAGAACTGCCCGATCTCGAATGCGCTCAAGGGGAACGTCGCGCTCAGCGTGGAGGCCACGTCGAGCTAGGGCGTGCTCGCGGTCCGGTCCAGCGCGAAGGCGATGGCATCTGGCAGCGTGAGGCACCGACCGGCCGCCCAGGCGATCGCGACGGCCCCTCCGACGACCGGTGAGCCAAGGCGCTCCATTGCGCGCTCGTGCGCTCCGATCTCGGTGTCCACCAGCGCGATGCCAAGCAGATCGCGGAGCGTCTCGGCGGCACCGAGGAGCCGGGCGGACCCCTCGGGATCGGTGGCCGCCAGGGCGCTGCCCAAGAGCTCCAGGGCCCAGGCGGGTCCCTCACGGTCACCGAGCGCCAGGAGGATCGTGAGGCTCTCGCGCAGTGGGGCGACCGCGGCGTCGGTGTCACCGCTGTGGACGGCGATCGCCCCGAGACCGCTCAGGGACCGCGCGACGCCGTACTGATCGCCGAACGGACGGAACTGCGCAAGCGCATCCTCCATTTCGACTCGGGCGCGCGGGAAGTCGCGGACGCTCAGCGAGATGTAGGCGAGATTGAATGTCGCCATTGCCATGATCCAGGTCTCTCCGGCCGCATGGCCCCGGTCAACCGCCTCGCGCAGCACCGTTCGGGCCCCTTCGACGTCGCCCCGCGCGAGCGCTGGCCGCCCGAGGGTCAACAGCGCGCTCGCGATCAGCGCGCCGTCGTCGAGGCGACGGGCGACCTCGAGATGCTCGGCGCCATAGGTCTCTGCTGCGACCCAGTCACCCTGGATCGTCGCCAGGACCGCTGCTCCGGCCAGGACCTTCACGCGGAGCCGCTCCGTCCCATCTTGGACCGCAGCGCTGCGCCGGCGGTGGGCGTCAAGTGCCGCGGCCACCCACCGGTGGCCCTCGGTCAGGTGACTGTGGTACATCCAGAATTGGATCAATGTCCCGCACAGGCGGAGGGCGAGTTCCTCGCGATCGTCGCGCAGCGCCCAGCCCAGCGCCTCCCGAAGATTCGGATGTTCGAGCTCGAGCGCTTCCAGGCGCTCGAGCTGGCGCGAGGTCTTCAGCTCCGGCTCGGCTGCCTCCGCGAGAGCAAGGTAGAACCGCCCGTGGGCTTCCTTGACCTGCTCCGCGCCCGGATGCTCTTCGAGCCGTTCACGTGCGAACTCGCGGATCGTCTCAAGAAGACCGAAGCGTCCGCTCGGTGAGCGGCGCACCAGGCTGCGCTCGACGAGACCCTGGAGAGTGTCCAGATCGGCGCCCGCGATCGCCTCGGCGGCCGCGAGCGTAAAACCGCCGGCGAAGACCCCCAGATCGCGAAGCAGCACCTGCTCGGGCTGGGTCAAGAGGTCGTGACTCCACTCGATCGTGGCCCGCAGGGTGCGCTGGCGCGCAGGGAGGTCGCGCCGGCCGCCGGTGAGGAGACCGAGCCGATCACCCAGGCGCGCGAGGAGCTGGGACGGTGGCAGGACGGTGGTGCGAGCGGCGGCCAACTCGATGGCGAGAGGCAAACAGTCGAGGCGGCGGCAGATCTCGCGAACTGCTTCGAGCGGTTCGGAGAGGACCGCCCGCTCGACGAACAGCGCGACCGCCTCGTCCTCGGCCAGCGGCCCAACCGGATATTCGTGCTCGCCGGCGACGCGAAGGAGCTCGCGACTGGTGGTCAGAATGCGGATGCCGGGCGCCCCCGAGAGCAGATCACCGATATCGGAAGCGCAGTCGATCACCTGCTCGAGGTTATCGAGGACCAACAGCAGACGCTTTGTTCGCAGGTAGCTGTGAAGATCGCCGCGGGTGCCCAGGGTCTGAGCCACCGCAGGGAGGACGAGCGCCGGTTGGTCGATCGCGGCAAGAGGCACCCACCACACGCCATCGGGGAACTCGTCCACACACTCTGCCGCCAACTGCAGTGCCAGGCGCGTCTTGCCGGAGCCACCCGGGCCGCTGAGCGTCAGCAGCCGGGCACGCTTCAGCAGCGCTCCGGCCTCGGTCAGGTCGCGCTCGCGTCCGACCAACGGAGTCGCCTGGATCGGCAGATTGGTCTGGTGCAAGGTCCTGGGCGGCGGGAACTTGCCGGGGCCCAGCTGCCAGAGCCGCTGCGGCGCCAAGAGGTCCTTGAGCCGATGCTCGCCGAGGTCGATGCAGCTATCGTCCAGCAGCTCGCGTGTCGCCTGCGACATGAGCACCTGGCCGCCGTGCCCAGCACTCATGATCCGGGCGGCACGGTGGACGTCGATCCCGACATAGCCCTCATCGGTGACGATCGGCTCGCCAGTGTGGATCCCGATCCGGATGCGCGCCGGTCCGTCGGACAAGGCGGCCTGCGCGTCGGTGGCCGCACGCCCCGCTTCCTTGGCCGAGGAGAACGCGTAGAAGAATGAGTCTCCCTGGGTGTCGACCTCGACTCCGCCGTGCCGCTGGAACGCCGCGCGCACGACGCGGCGGTGCTCGGCAAGCAGGTCCGCGTAGGCATCGCCGCGCTCATGGATCAGCTGGGTCGATCCTTCGATGTCGGTGAACAGGAAGGTGACCGTCCCGGTCGGGAGCGCGGTCTGCCGGTCGGCTACTCCAGGTAGTCCTTGAGCTTCCGTGAACGGCTGGGGTGCCGCAGCTTGCGGAGCGCCTTCGCTTCGATCTGCCGGATCCGCTCGCGGGTCACGTTGAACTCGCGACCGACCTCTTCGAGGGTCCGGGTGCGGCCGTCCTCCAGACCGAAGCGCAGCTGAAGGACACGCCGCTCGCGGCCGGTGAGACCCTCGAGCACGCTCTCGACCTGCTCCTTCAGGAGCTTGTGCGACGCGGCATCGGACGGCGCCAGCGCCTGGTTGTCGGGAATGAAGTCGCCGAGGTGGCTGTCCTCTTCCTCGCCGATCGGCGTCTCGAGCGACACCGGCTCCTGCGAGACCTTCTGGATCTCGCGGACCTTGTCCGCGGTGATGAGCATCCGCTCGGCGATCTCCTCTGCAGTGGGCTCGCGCCCCAGCTCCTGGAGCAAGCCGCGTGAGACGCGGATGAGCTTGTTGATCGTCTCGACCATGTGCACCGGGATGCGGATCGTCCGGGCCTGGTCGGCGATCGCCCGCGTGATCGCCTGGCGGATCCACCATGTCGCGTAGGTCGAGAACTTGTAGCCCTTCCGGTAGTCGAACTTCTCCACCGCGCGGATGAGGCCGATGTTCCCTTCCTGGATGAGGTCGAGGAAGCTCATGCCGCGGCCGATGTACTTCTTCGCGATGGACACGACCAACCGGAGGTTGGCCTCGGTGAGGTTGTGCCGCGCGTCGTCGCCCTTCTGGATGAGCTCGTCGGCGAGGCGGCGCAGGCCGCGCTGCTCGTCGGCGTCGTCGCGCACCAGGACGTTCAGGTACTTCACCATGATCGTCCGCAGCTCCTGGCCGAGCATCACGAGCTCGCCCAGACGCTCGGCGCCCTCGGCCGGTCCGTGGATCTTCGAGTAGGCCGGGAGGATCCGGATCGTGAGCCGCTCGGGGTCACGCTTGCTCATGTCGATGATCGCGACGAGCTCGTCGATGAGCACCTTCGCCTCGGTCGAGATCTCTTTGCTGTTCGCCTCGGCGTGCAGCGGCTCGCGGAGCTTCAGCAGGCGGTTGGTGA
>JAYVCA010000135.1:0-3615 GCA_043750135.1 Chloroflexota bacterium
ACCGGCAGCTCACGCTCGGCGGTCCCATCGCGGTAGGTCGCGAGCGTCGCGACGAGCGCCGCGAGGGTGAGCTTGTCCGGCCGAAGGGCGCGCATGAGCGGATGCGCCCGGAGCTTCGCCACGGTCGCCGCGCGTCCGACAGCGATCCCGGCCTGCGGTCCACCAAGGAGCTTGTCGCCGCTGAAGGTGACCACATCGGCGCCCGCGGCGACCGCTTCCTGCACCGTCTCCTCGCGGCCGAGGCCGTAGCGGGCGGTATCGAGGAGCGTTCCGCTCCCCAGATCGTGCACGAAGACGATCCCGCGCAGACGCGTCAGCGCGGCAAGCTCGGCCGAGGTCGCGTGAGCGACGAAGCCACTCACCTTGAAGTTGCTGGCGTGCACCCGGAGGATGGCGGCGGTGCGCGGTGTCACGGCGGCGGCGTAATCGCGGACATACGTGCGGTTCGTGGTCCCCACCTCGACGAGCTTCGCGCCGGATCGCGCAAGCACGTCGGGAATGCGGAATCCGCCGCCGATCTCGACGAGCTCGCCGCGAGCCACGATGACCTCCCTGCGCGCCGCGAGCGCGGCGAGGGCCAGGAGGACCGCGGCGGCACCGTTGTTCACCACCACCCCATCCTCGGCGCCGCTCACCTCGGCCAGGATCGTCGCGGGGTGGCCGTGGCGCTCGCCGCGGACCCCGCGCACCAGGTCGTACTCAACGCTCGCAGCGGCCGCCAGGTCGCCGATCGCCCGCACAGCGACCGGCGCAAGCGGCGCGCGCCCGAGGTTCGTGTGCAGGATGACGCCGGTCGCGTTGAGGACCGGACGGAGCGTCGGGCGGTCGCGCGTCTGGAGGTGTGCGCGCGCCTGGCGGAGGTACGCCGCGGCGCTGCGCTCATCGTCCGCCGACATTCGGGCCGCGGCAAGGACCTCGCGGACGGCCGCGGTGAGCCGGCGCCGCTCCGGGGTGCCCACCGGCCCCGCGCGGAGCACCGCGTCGACCGAAGGCAGCGCCCGCCGGCGGTCGGTCACGCCGCGAGGACGGTGAGCGCCTGCGGGCGGATGCCGATCACGATGGAGGCCGCCCGCAGGATCTCACCGTCGACCTCGATCGGCATCGGCCGGTCCAGCTCGATCGATAGGGTGCGCGCGCGGACGGTGCGGATGGTCGTGCCGTTCGCATGCGTTCCGCGATACAGCCTCACGAGGGCCCCGAGCGTCGCGAGCTTGCCGATCCCGTCGGCGATCGTGACGTCGAGCCAGCCATCGTCCAGCTCCGCAGCCGGTGCCGGCCGCATGCCGTTCCCGAAGAACGGGCCGTTCGAGGCCACGATGATGAGCTGCCGGGCGTCCCGCGCGACCCCGTCGATCGTGGTGCGCATGCGCGCCGGCGTGTACGTCGCGATCGCCCCGAGCGCGCCGGTGAGATAGCCGAGCGTCGCGCCGATGACCCGCGTGCTTCCGCGGACGCCTTCGGCCACCACGCCGTCGATCCCGACACCGGCGGCGTTCACGAAGATCCGGCCGTTCACCTCGCCGACGTCGATGATCCGCGGTCGAGTGGAGGCGAGGAACCCCGGAATGTCGGCAGATCGGCGCGGATACCCCAGGCCGCGGGCGAGATCATTCCCGGTGCCGATCGGATGGAGCGCGAGCGCGGTGGGCGTGCCGATGAGCCCATTCGCCACCTCGTTCGCCGTCCCGTCGCCGCCGACGGCGATCACCGCGTCGTAGCCGTCGCCCGCCGCCTCGCTCGCCAGGCGCGCCGCCTCGCCGGGTCCGGGCGTGACGAGGACCTCGATCCGCATTCCGGCGGCGCGGTAGCGATCCGCGAGGATCGGGGCGAGGCGCTTCCCGGCGCCGTTGCCCGCGGCGGGATTGACGATGGCGAGAAATGCCGTCGCGGGCGCGGTCACGAGCCCAGCGCGGCCTTGATCGCGTCCTGCTCCTCATCCGACAGCGGGTACCGTGAGCGACCGTTCGCGATCTGCTTGGCGAAGACCCGCGTGTCGGCTCGGCTGTGGAGGCTTGAGATCACCAGGCCGTTCCCGATCCGGTCGAGCAGCGCGATGGCAAACGATTGATCGCCGCCGGAATCGGGGAACGGATTGAACCGGACGACCCCGATGCGCTGGATCGAGCGTTGGAGCGCGGTGTCGAGCTCCTGTTGGAGACGAACGAGCGCGTCAACGCGAGTCGAGAGCGCAGCCGCGCGCTGCACCTGAGCATCGAGGATCTCATCGAGCCCGGTCTCGCCTCCGGGAATGACCCGCCGGAGCCGCCGGCGGAGCGTCGCCTCGGAGCGCTGCAGGAAGGCCACCCACACCGTGAGGCCCGCGACCCCGAGGCCAAGCCCGATGACGGCGAGCGACAGGACCCGTTCATCGAGCGTCATTCCGCGCGGAACATAGGGCTTTCCCCTATCCTTGTCCTACCGATGGCACGAAAGCAGCGGTCACGCTCGCGCACAGCCGCCCACCGGGCGACCCAGCCCGCGCGGCCCACGGCCGAGGCCGTGTCGCGTCCGGCCCCCCCCTCCCGTCGCTCGGGACCGGCGGGCACGTCCGCGAGCGCGCGTGGCGCGGTCGCACGCACCGGCACGCTCCGCGCGGTGGGCCAGCCATCAGCCGCGCTCTTGCGCAATGCCGAATGGGAGCGGGCGCACGTCGTCCGTGATTTCCGCCGGATCGGCGTGGTCGTTGCGCTCATGGCGGTGCTCCTCGTCGTCGCCGACATCGCGGTGAACCTGCTCCTCAAGTAGCCACGGCGTCCGAACCCCGCGCGGCTGACCTCAGCGTCCGTTCCCCTCGACCCGTGCCACCGCGGCTGCCGCTCGCCGGTCCCGCACGTCGGTGAAGCGCTCGCCGAGCGTACCGAGCACACCGCGGCGGAAGGCCAACACAATGACCAGGAAGATCGCCCCGGTGACCACGCCGGACGCCTCGGATGCGGTCGACAGCGTGTCCCGGACGAGCAGGACCACGGCCGCGCCGACCAGACCGCCCCAAAGCGTGCCGATCCCGCCGAGGATCGTCATGAGCACCGCTTCGCCGGACGTCGTCCAGTGAAGGAGCTCGAGCGAGGCGAACCCGTGCCCGAGGGCGAAGAGCGAGCCGGCCAGACCGGCGAGCGCGCCGGAGAGCACGAAGCCCAGGAGCTTGTAGCGCCAGGTCGCGTAGCCCAGCGATTGCGCGCGCGCTTCGTTGTCGCGGATGGCCGCAAGCACATGCCCGAAGGGCGAATGGACGACGCGATAGGCCACGAAGAACCCGAGGAGGACCAGGGGGAGCGCGGCGTAATAGAAGTCCAGCGACCGGCCCACGCTGAAGCCAGGCAGCAAGCGCGGCACGCCCTGGACCCCGTTCTCGCCTCCGGTCAGCGAGCGCCACTCGTTCACGACATAGAAGATGAGCTGCGCGAAGGCCAGGGTGACCATCGCGAAGTAAATGCCGCGCCGGCGGATCGAAAGGAAGCCGACGGGGACCGCGAGGAGCGCCGCGGCAAGGCTCCCGGCGAGTGCCGCCACGGGGAACGGGAGCTGGAAGGCGCGGGCGAGGAGCGCGGCCGCGTATCCGCCGATCCCCCAGAACGCCGCGTGGCCGAACGACAAGAGGCCGGCGAAGCCGAGCAG
>JAYVCA010000136.1:0-11452 GCA_043750135.1 Chloroflexota bacterium
GCGGGGACTCTTCGACTTCGTGGTGGGGGTGGGCCGCTGGAGCCTACGAGTCGCCGCCTACGCGTTCCTGCTGGTCACCGACCGATACCCGCCCTTCAGCCTCAAATAGACATTCACGAGGCCGCCGAGCGTTACGGGCGTGGCGCGGGCAGGATGTAGACGAGGACCACGACGTAGAACGCGACCGCTGCCGCGATGGTCAACAGGTGGAAGACCTCGTGGTATCCGAAGACGCGTGGCCAGGGGTCCGGCCGCCTGCGCGCATAGAGCAGGGCGCCCACGGAGTACAACGCACCGCCGATGATGAGGAGCACGATCGCGGTCCACGGCAGCACGGCCGAGATCGGCCCAAGGGCGGGCACGGCGATCCAGCCCAGCCCCACGTACAAGCCCGCGCGTGCCCAGCGGCGCAGCTGCACTCCAGCGACTGCGGTGCCTACCCCGACGAGGGCCGCGCCCCATGCCGCGCCCAGGATGCCGAGCTGCCACCATCCGGACAAGACGTTGACGGCGAGCGGCGTGTAGGTCGCGGCGATCAGGACGAAGATGTTGGCGTGATCGATCCGTCGCAGGATCGTCCGGCGACCCGGCGCCCAGGTATGCACGTGATAGGCGGCGCTGAAGGCGAAGAGCAGCGTGAGACCGGCGCCGTACACGAGCATCGACAGCTGCCGCGGCCCATCGCCGCTCGAACCTGCCACGAGGTACGTTCCACCCAGGGCCGCGACGACGGCAGCTCCGGCGTGGAGGTAGCCGCGAAGCAGCGGGCGCGCATTCAACGGCGCGGGCAGGTTCATGCCGGGATCGGCTGGCGCAAAGCGCTCTCGACCAGATCGGCGAGACCGGCGATGAAGATCGGGTCATCGTTCATCGAGCGTGCTCGCTCGAGCCTGATCCCCAGGTCGCGCGCGATCCGCTGGGCCTCGATGTCGACGTCATAGAGGACCTCGAGATGGTCGGCGACGAACCCGACCGGGCACACGACGACTTCACGCACGCCCGCCGCGGCGACGCGGCGGAGCTCGGCACCGAGCTCCGGTCCGATCCAGGCCTCGGCCGTGCGGCCCGCGCTCTGGAAGGCGACATCGCAGCGCGTCAGCTCAAGGAGCTCCGCGACCAGTGCAGCGGTGGCCGCCACCTCTCGCGCATAGGGATCACCACCGTGCGCGATCCGCTCCGGGAGGCTGTGCGCGGTGAAGAACACATGGGGCCGCGCGGAAGGCGGGAACCGCGAGAGCGCTTCCGCGGTCACTCCGGCGAGCGCCGCGATCAGGCGTGGCTGATCGTGCCAGCTCTCAATGAAGCTGAACTGCGGCGCACGGGGCCCGAGCGACGATGCAGCGTGTTCCACCGCGCCGATGTACGTCTGGGCGTTGAAGGTCGAGTGCTGCGGCGCGAGCGCGAGCGCGATAGCCTGCCGGATCCCATCGTCCGCCATGCGCGTGACGACATCACGGATGAACGGCGAGATGTGCTTCATGCCGGCATAGACGGCCACCCTGAGCCCGCGCCGCCCAAGCTCCGCCTCGAGCGCAGTCCGCTGCCGTTCGACGATGCGCGAGAGTGGCGAGCCGCCGCCGATCGCGCGGTATCGATCGACCAGCTCCGCAAGGAGAGCCGCGGGCGGTGGAGAGCCACGACGGATGTCGAGGTAATAGGACTCGACCTGATCGAGTCGCTCCGGCGCGCCATAGGCCATGAGGAGCACACCCTTGCCTGCAGCCATCTCTGCCGAGCCTATCGGCGGTGCGCGAGAGGGCCCACGGGCGCTTGGTCCGTACTCTTTGGGTCACACGTCCCGAATCTACGCGAACCTTGTCCCATCATCGCGAGCGTCGGCTGACGAGGAACCAAGTTTCCATCGGCCCGCGGCCCTTCACCTCGACCACGCCACGCGACTCGAGGACGAACTCATCGTCAAGCAGAGCTTTCGTATCGGGTCCGATCTGGATGCGGCCCGGCACTCCGGTCGATTCCATTCGGCTCGCGAGGTTCACCGGGTCGCCCCAGATGTCGAAGACGAACTTGCTCCGGCCGATGACTCCGCCAACGACGGGGCCGGAATTGAGGCCGATGCGAAACTCGAGGCCGCGAAGGTTCGCCCGCTGTCGCTCGCGCACGTAATCGAGCATGTCGAGGGCCATGAGCGCCGCGCGCCGCGCGTGATCGCCGACCGCCAGCGGGACGCCCGCGACACCCATCCAGTTGTCACCGATGGTCCGGATCTTTTCGAGGCCGTGGAGCAGCGCGAGCTGGTCGAACCGGGTGACGTACCCATCGAGCAGCGACACCATCTCTCGCGGAGAGAGCTCCCGCGTAAGGGGCGTCGAGTTCACGACATCCGCGAAGAGGATCGTTGCCTCGTCGTACGCATCGGCGATCACGCCCGGGCGGTCCTTCAAGCGATCCGCGATCGTTTTTGGGAGCACGTTCAGCAGCAACGTTTCGGAGCGGGACCGCTCGCGGCCAAGCTGGTGCACGAAGGTCGCGAGCAGCACGAACACGATCGACGACACGATCGAGAGGTTCAGGACGAAGAGGAGCGTCACCAGCCACAGCGGCAGGCCGTTCTCCATGCGCGTCCCGAGGAACGGTGAGAGCGCGACGAGCGCGACGAACAGCGCGAACCAGCGCGTGGCGTTGCGGACGTCGTGGAAGACAAGCGCACCGAACGGGCAAAGCAGCGACCAGACGATCACAGCGCTCGCCGGCACGAAGCCGCCGAGGGCGACCTGGAGGAGGAAGGGGAGCAGCAGGATAAAGAGCAGCTGCAGCCCGCGGAACACCGGGAAGCTCCTGGTCCGGCCGAATGCCGCGATGCTGACCGCCGAGAAGACGCTGTACCCAAGAGGGATCGAGCCAGCGACCGGCTCACCGAACGCGAAGTAGATGACGCCCCAGATGAGGCCCGCCGGCACAAACACGACCAGCGCCGATGCGACGAGGTAGCGCTTCTTGTGACGGATGTCGTCGCTGTCGGCGGGGTCGGCGCCCAGCCGGCCGATCCGTTCGAACGCCTCGACAGGCCTACGCACGCACGCATTCTCGCGCACGCGCGAGGTGTTGGGGAGGTAGCGGATCGACAAACGGTCCCTAGGCGAGGGCCGTTTGGCCCACCAAGATCGTGCCCGTTGGCCCTTCTGAGCATCGCTCGGGATTCGTACGGTGGGGCAAGGCCCTCCTGGGCTGGGACATCAGCTTCACCGTCGAATCAAGAAATGGAGGGCGAGATGCCCACTACGACCGAGCTGTCACGCCGACACCTGCTCCGGAATGCCGCGATCGGCGGGGTGGGGATCGCCGCCGCCGCGGCGCTCGCCTCCTGCACGACGCCCGAAAAGACCACACCATCCCCGACCGGACGCGATCAGGCAAGCGGTTCGCCGGGCACCGGGACGGTCGACCACGACGCGATGATGGCCGCGGGGGTCAAGCGATTCGTGGAGGGGGAGTGGCAGAAGGTGCCGACGCCATACGGCACGCAGCCGATCACGCCCCGCATCGACGGTGACACCAAGGTGTTCGAGATGACCATCGATCGGATCAAGCACCAGACCACCCTGCTCTCGGCGCCGCTCGACGCCTTCGGCTACAACGGCACCTGGCCGGGGCCAACGATCCGCGTGACCGAGGGCGAGAAGATCCGCACGATCTTCAAGAACAACCTCCAGGAGTCGACCGGGGTCCACTACCACGGCCTGCGCATCCCGAACAAGTTCGATGGCGTGCCCGGCGTCACCCAAGACCCGATCAAGCCGGGCGCGTCATTCACGGCCGAGTTCCCGATCAGGAACTCGGGGTCGCACATGTATCACTCGCACCTCAACGCGACCGATCAGGTCGGCCATGGCCTGTTGGGCGCGTTCATCGTCGACCCGAAGGACCCGGCCCAGCGTCCCGACCGCAAGTACGGCGTGACCCAGGACATCGTCTGGATCAGCAACGACAGCCTCGGCGGGTTCACGATCAACGGCCGCGGCTTTCCCGCGACCAAGCCGCTCGCGGCAAAGCTGGGCGAGCGGATCTACATCCGCTTCATGAACGAGGGCGTGATGATGCATCCGTGGCACCTCCACGGGCTCGACATGGAGGTCGTTGCTCGCGATGGCCATCCGCTCGGGTCGGCGGCATTTGTCTGCGACACCCTGAGCGTCGCTCCCGGTGAGCGCTGGGACGTGGTGGTCGACTGCAACGAGCCTGGCGTGTGGGCCTTCCACTGCCACATCCTCACGCACGCGGAAGGCGCCGACGGCATGTTCGGGATGGTGACGGCGCTCATCGTCAGCTAGAGGTCTGCGCCGAGGCGTCCGCGTTGCTGGCGTCCTGGCGCGCGCGATCGCCCGGGGGTAACTTCCACGCATGACATCCACCGAGCACGCCTTCACGAAACAATCGTTCTGGTCGTGGCTGAGCGACTCGACCCGGGGCGCATCGGCCACGCGGCTGATCGGGTCACTCGTGCTGTTCCTTGTCGCCTGGGAACTCGGTGCGACCTACGTGGTGCACAACCGTCTGCTCATCGTCCCGGCGCACGAAGTCGTGGTCGCGCTTATCGCTGACGCACAGAGCGGCGCGCTGTGGGTCAACCTCGGCACGACCATGCTCGAGCTGACGATCGCGTTCCCCATCTCGGTGCTCGGTGGGTTCGCGGTCGGCGCAGTCCTAGCGAGCAGCAAGCCGGTACGGCAAACACTGGACCCGATCCTGACCGCCATGTATTCGCTACCGATGGTCGCCCTGGCTCCGCTGTTCACCGCGGGTCTTGGCTTTGGTATCACTAGCAAGATCGCGATCGTCATCTTGATGGCCATCTTCCCGGTCATCACGAACACCGACGCAGGCCTGCGTAGCGCAGAACCGGCACTCATCGAGACCGCACGCTCGTTCGGCGCTCGCCGCATCCAGATCCTGCGGACCATCACCTTGCCCCACGCGGTCCCGTTCGTGATCAGCGGGATCAGGGTGGCCTTCGCCCGTGCGCTGGTCGGCGTGGTCGTCGCCGAGTTCTTCGGCGCCATCGCCGGGTTCGGCTTCGCGATCGCGGCGGCCGCGCAGTCCTATCAGACCGGCCGGCTGCTGGGCTACGTCGTCATTCTCGGAGTCGTCGGCTTTCTGGCATCGATCGGGCTCACGGCCCTCGAACGGAAGATCGCCCCCTGGAGGGAAGACTGACCATGACCGAACACGAAAAGGCGGCAGCATCGACGACCGTGCCGCACCTCGTCGTCGACAACGTCGGCCTCATCTTCACCCCGCCGCGCCGCGAGCCGGTGGTCGCTCTCGAAGGTCTCACCATAAGCGTTCAGCGCGGCGAGTTCGTCTGCGTGGTCGGTGCATCCGGCTCGGGCAAGTCGACCCTTCTACGGTTACTCGACGGATTGCTCAAGCCAACGACTGGTCAGGTGCGCTCGGGCGGCGTACCAGTTACTGGGCCGGGCGCCGATCGCGCCATGGTGTTCCAGACCGACAACCTTTTGCCGTGGTCGACGGTCATCACCAACGTCGCATACGGGCTGACGATCGCAGGGGTACCGAAGAAGAGAGCCCTCGAGACCGCCATGGAGAGACTGGAGCGTGTTGGCCTGGCCCATGTGGCGCACTGGTATCCGCGGCAGCTGTCAGGAGGGATGCGCCAACGGGTGAATCTTGCCCGCGCCCTCGCCGTCGATCCCCAGATCCTGCTACTGGACGAACCCTTCGCGGCACTCGACGCGCAGACTCGCGAGATCATGTCCGTCGAGCTGTTGCGGATCTGGTCCACGGACCAAAAGACGGTCGTGTTCATCACACACCAGATCGATGAGGCCGTCTATCTCGCCGACCGGGTGGTCGTGCTTTCTGCGCACCCGGGAACGGTCAAGGAGATCGTGCCCGTGTCATTCGGTCGACCCAGGGATCTCTCGCTCAAACGCACCCCGGAGTTCGGTCGCATCGTCGACCACATCTGGCGGCTCATCGAAAGAGAAGTGCGTGGCAGTCTCGGCCTAGACTAAAATGGTCGTTCCGGTGCCACGTACACCATGCACCGTGCGCTGAGCGCGACCGCAGGAGGAAGCATGAAGAACAGAACCCATTGGGCTGCGGTGCTCGCCGCGCTCTCAGCGACAGCGCTCGTCCTCACGGCTTGCAGCTCATCGCCCGGCAGCACCGTGAATGCGCCGAGTGGCAAGACCGAACAGAAGACCGAACAGGTGAAGGTGGCGGTGCTCGCACCTGGGTCGCTGCAATGGCTGCATGCCATCGCGGAAGCCCGAGGCTTCTACGCGGACCACGGCGTGTCCGTTCAATCCATCCAAGTCCAGAATTCGTCGGGGCTCGTGCAGGCCGTCGCCTCCGGCTCGGCAGACGCGGGAATCGCCCTTGGCGACAACGTCATCAGCGCGGTCGACCAAGGAGCGGACGTCACCATTACCGGCGCCCTGTTCCAGCGGGCGGCTCTGCGTCTGTATGGGGCGCCGGGTATCACAAAGGTCTCGCAACTCAACGGCGCCCCGGTCACGGCCGGCGCGGTCCAGGGAGGGACGTTCGACCTGCTGGTCTACTTCCTCAAGAAGGGCGGCGTTGACACGTCGACGATCACGCCGGTCGCGATCCCCAACTCAAGCGACCGTGTCGTGGCAATGGAGAACGGTCAGGTGAAGGGCGGGCTGCTCATCCCTCCGTTCGATACCCTCGCGGAACGTAAGGGGGCGACCCTCCTCGCGACCTACGACGACTTTTACGTCCAAACGCCGTCCATCGTGAACCGCACGTGGGCCAAGGCACACCCGGACGCCGCCCGCGGATTCACGCAGGGCCTCCAAGACGCCGCGAAGTGGATCGCGCAAAAGGACAACAAGGCAGCCGCCGTCGACATCCTGGCGAAGTACGCGTCGGTCGACAAGGATGCCGCGGGCGCCGCGTACGACTTCCTCGTCGGTTCGAAGATCTTCAGTCCGGATCTGTCGGTTCCCGAGAAGGGCCTCACCAACATCATCGCGGTCAGCGGCCGCGACGTGAAGAACTTCGAACCCAAGAAGTACGTCGATACGCAGTACCTGAAGTAGCCCCGTGCGCGGCAGACGGGTTCGTTCAGCTGTTGGCGGCGACCGCCGCTTTGAGCCAGCGCTGGATGCTCGCGCTGTCGATGTCGCCTGCGGTGCGAACTTTGCGCATCCGGCTGGTCTTGCCACTCCCCTCGAGCTTCTTATTCGGATCGATGAAGACCGAGGCCGGTGCGAAGAGGTTCAGCGCGACATGCTCCTTGAAAGCCGCTAGCGCACAGATATTCTTGCCGTTCAGCTGATACACCGGGACGCCCCACTTGATCGAGCTCGTGGCGTCGGGGACACCCTTCGTCACCAGAGCTCGGAGCTTCTCCAGGAGCACGCGTTTCTCCGGAGACTGCTCGGCGAAGTAGGCGTCGACGGGATCTCGTGCAGGCATATTCAGCTCCTCCGTGATCCACCGGGCAGCGTGCTGTTGTGGTCGAGCCAGAACAGATCGGTCAGAGCGGTAGCTCGACCAACGAGTGGAAGAGCTTGCTCAGCTCCTTGGCCGGGTCGGTGCACAGGCCGGTGTGTACCGCAGAAGGCTGGATGATCGTGCTCGAGGGCGACACGAGCCAGTGGAATCGTTGGCTTGGCTCGAGCCTTGCGTTCGGGCCGGCCTCACCGTCGCCGGCGGCGATGCGTTCGATGGCGGCAAGGTGAGGACGCAGCGAGTCGATATCGAGATCTGGCCACAGCGCCGCAAGCCGCCGTTCGTCCAGTGCCGTGCGTGCCCCGAGATAGCGGAGTGGCTGGCAGTACACGAGGACGCCGACGTTCAGCTGCTCACCGCGCTCGACCCGCGGCACGACGCGGTACACCGCGTAGGAGAACGGATTACCGCCCTGCACGCGCGCGCTCCGCTTCGGCGACGAAGGTTCGCGGGGCCGCGAGCCGGCCTGCCAGATAGCTCCGATACAGCTGCACGCCGCCATCATCAAGCCAATCCCCGGGAACGGCATCGAGGATGCCGTCGATCGCCGCCGGCGTGACGAGCGGCGCGAGCCGCTCATCCGCCTCCACCACCGAGCCGGCGCACGGGAGGAGAACGTGTTCGGCGATCGCCGGAAACGCGGTCCGCTCCTCACCCGCTCTACGTTCCGGTGCGTGATGGAAGTACAGCGACGCCCCGTGATCGATGAGCCACAGGTGTTCATGCCAGGTGAGCAGATTGGGGTTCCGCGGGGTCCGGTCGACATTGGTGACGAACGCATCGAACCACACGATGTCGGCGGCAGCCGAGGCCTCGACCGGTCCGATCGCGGGGCTAAAGGGCAACGCGCCGGGCAGGAAGTCCACGCCGAGGTTCACGCCCTCGCTTGCCGCGAGCAGATCCTGGATCTCCTCATCGGGCTCCGCGTTCGCCAGCTGCGGGTCGATGCGCATCAGGACAAGCTCGGGGATGCGCAAGCCCAGCAGGCGGCCGAGCTCTCCAGCGATGATCTCGGCGACCAGCGCCTTCAGGCCCTGACCGGCGCCACGGAATTTGGCGACGTACAGCCCATCGTCGCTGGCCTCGACGAGGCCAGGCAATGAGCCGCCCTCACGGAGGGGCGTCACATAGCGCGTCGCTTCCACGGTCCGCAGTCGCATCCTCGTGAGCCTACCGGCTGGCGGCTAGGCTCAACTCGCTTGCAGCGGATCGCGCACGGTAGCGCGCTAGCGGCCGAGCATCCGCCCGACCTGCTCGGTGCCCGCATCGAGCCACGCCGCCACGGCGAGGATCCGCTCTCCGGTGTCGATGATGCGAGACGCGTTGGTCGCCATGAGCGCCGCATCGCTCTCGGTGATTCCGCTGCCCGCCTTTGTGGCAAGCGCCGCCATGAATGTTGCCTGCCCAAGCATTGCGCGGCCATGATCGATCTCAGCCTGACCGTCTGCTCGCAAGAGCGTTGCCTGGGATACGAGCACGGCGGTACTCACGTTCGCACGATGGGTCGGCTGGTCGCCCAGTTTCGCGGCGCTCACGCGCAACCGCTGCGCCATGGCGTGCAGGCCCGCACCGTCCCCGACCATGTGCTGTGCGCTTGCGATCCACAGCTCGCGATCCGGACCGGTGCTGGCTCGCGTGTGGTCGACGAGCCGCTGACCGTCATCGGCCATCGCCGTCGCGTGCTGGTCAATGAGGTCGGCCGTCTGTCGCAGGTCGATCGCGACGCTCGTCACCCCGATCGAGAAGGTGCTCACCGCGACCAAGAGGACGGCGAGACCGGATCCGATGGCGACGAGGATCGCGACAGGCGCGGACGCCGTCGGCAGCCGATGCGAGCGCCGAACTCGTGGACCCAGCGCAGAGGTGGACATCATGACCTGAGCCTCCAAGCTGGATTCTCTCCAGCTTTGGTGACCTGGCTAGAGTCGTTCGGCATCGTCGCGATAGGGCCGAACGACCCACTGGACTCGGTCAATGGTCTTTCGCCTGGCTCAGTGGCCCCCGTGGTCCATTCCTGGTCCATCTTGGTCCATCTTGGTCCATTGATGGCCGCACAATGCGCGGATGGTGCAAGCGTCCGCCACCGTCCGGCGGCTCGTGATCGGAGTCCTGGCCAGTGCGATGCTGGCCGCTAATTGCGGCGGCACGCCCGACCAGACCACTGGCGCAGCGGCAGGTCAGCCGCCCATCCTGTTCGTCCACGGCAACGGTGACTCCTCGGCGCTCTGGATCACGACGATCTGGCGCTTTGAGTCGAACGGCTATCCGCGCGACCGACTGTTCGCGATCGACTTCGCTGCGCCGACCGCGCGCGACGACGATGCGGTCGCCCAGGCGAACCGCAGCAGCACGGAGGACGTGAAGCAGCAGCTGTCCGCGAAGGTGGATGAGATCCTGGCCCGCACCAAGTCCGTCAGGGTGGCGCTGGTCGCCAACTCGCGCGGCGCCAACACCGTGCGCAACTACCTGAAGAACGGCGGCGGGGCGGCCAAGGTGGGATGGGTCGTTCTCGGCGGCGGCGTGAACCACGGCGTCTACGCGACACCGGGCGGCCCGAACAGCGAGTTCAATGGCGCGTCCGCGTTCCTAAGGCAGCTGAACGAGCTGAACGAGGGCGCCGAGGTCGTCCCGGGCGTGCAGTTCCTGACCATCCGCAGCGACAAGCTGGACAAGTTCGCCCAGCCCGAGTTGTCACCCGGGCGCCCCTCGGGGATCAGCTACGACGCTCCGGCATTGCGGGGCGCGACGAATGTCGTCTTGGATGGGGTCGACCACCGCGAGACCGCGTTCAGCGCCCGGGCCTTCGAAGAGATGTACCGGTTCCTCACCGGGAAGACGGGCATGACGGTCATCGCGCAGGAAGCCGACCCTCGGCTGACCGGCTATGTCGGCGGATACGAGAACAAGGCAGCGACCAATCGCGGGGTCGCCGGAGTCAAGGTCACGATCTACGAGGTCAACGGCGGCACCGGGGCTCGGACCGGCGCCGCAGTTCTTACGAGCACGACCGGAGCAGATGGCAACTGGGGGAGCTTGAGCGCGAAGCCGACCGCGTTCTACGAATTTGTGGTCGAGGCCGCGGGCCAGCCCGTGCGCCACTTCTTTCGCTCACCGTTCCCACGCTCGAGCGCCCAGGTGGGCTTGCGGCTCTTCGAGGATGCGCCTGCGACCTCGGGCAAGGGACTCATCATCTTCACGCGGCCTCGCGGCTACATCGCCGACGGGCGCGACCGGCACTCATTGGACGGTCAGCCGGTTCATGGGGTTGCGCCCGGGATCCCCACCAGCTCGAGCTTCAAGACCGAGACAACGAGCTTCGAGCGGGCCATTCTCGCCTCCCTCAACGGCGAGGCCATCACCGTCCGGGCCTTCCCCAGTGAGATCGTCTACGCGGAGTTCCACTACTAACGCTGTGGGGCGGCGCCGACTTTCAGGGCCCGTCGCCGTGCCATCTGCAGCACGGGCTCGACCCTAAGGGAGCCCGACCGCCACGATGCCGTGTGGCGTCGGCACGTCGAGCTTCTGGACGACCGTGCGTGACCGGAGATCGATGACCCGGACGGCGCTGTCGGCGTTCGTGGTCGTGAGCAGCCGGTTTCCCAGGGGATCGTAGGTCGTGTGGAATGGCTGCGGTCCGAGCTTCGTCTCGCTGAGCACCGCGCGGCTCGCCGGATCGATGAACATCAGACCGGGGCCGTTGTGATCGCTCACCAGCATCGGCGTCCCAGCAGGCGGGAAGAAGAAGCCGTCCCGATTGTGCTTCATCGTGTGGAAGGGATACGCGCCGGCGAGGTGGAGCTCCTGTTTCACCGTCCGCGTCGCCGGATCCTCGATGACGATGCGGTCCGACTGCACGCCAATGAAGCCCGAGGAGGTGGTCCAGAGCTCGCTCCCGTCGGGCGTGAAGAACACGTCATGGACGTCCTGCACCTTGAACGGCGTGATCTTCCCCGACATGAGGTCGTACACGCGCAGATGATCCGCTTGGTCG
>JAYVCA010000137.1:0-8639 GCA_043750135.1 Chloroflexota bacterium
CTGTCGGCCGGGCAGCGCCGGCGCGCCGCGCTCGCACGTATCGAAAGTGAGGGCACGTCGCTGGTGCTGCTCGACGAGCCGTTCGGCGAGCTCGACGAAGAAGGAGTGGCACTCCTGCGAGCCGCGCTCGCGCGATTGGCCGGCCGAAGCGCGGCGGTGGTGGTCGCCACGCACGGGCATCACGAGCTCGACAGCGACGCCACGCAGGTGGTGCGGCTGTGAGCGCGCTGCGCCGGGTCCTACTCATTGCCGGCCGCGAGCTCCGCGCCGAGCGGCGCCAGCCCGACGGCCTTGTCGCCGCGCTCACCTTCACCGCGGTGCTCGTGCTCCTCGAGAGCCTCGTCATCGGGCCGGCCGAGGCACGGCAGCCGGGGGTCGCGGCCGCGCTCTTCTGGATCGCGATGACCTTCGCCGCGATCCTCGCCACGACCCGTTCGTTCGATCGCGAGCTCGAGGATGACGCCCTCGACGCGCTCCTTGCGCTTCCCGGAGGGCGTGACGCCCTCTTCGCGGGAAAGGTCGCGGCACTCGCCGGAGGCCTGGCGATCGTGGCTGCGGCCGGCGGCGCGCTGTCGCTGCTGCTCCTGAGCCTGCCGGTCGCCCTCCCCGGACACCTCGGTCTGGTCACGATCACCGGCGTCGTCGCGCTCCCGCCAGTGATCGTCCTAGACGTGCTGCTGGCCCTGCGGCTGCGGGCGCGCGGCGTCCTCGTGCCGATCCTCGCGCTCCCGGTGCTTATTCCCCAGCTCGTCGCCGCGACCCAGGGCAGCAGCGCGGCGCTCACCGGGGACGCGACCGGCTCGCTCGCCTGGGCCGGCCTGCTCGTCGCGTTCGGATTGGTGTATGCGGTGGTCGGCCTTACCATCGTCCCTGCGACCATCGAATGACGACGACCACATTTCACCCACTCCCGGCCCTGCGCATCCGCCCCTGGCTCGGCATCGCCAGTCTGGTCGCGGCGCTCATCGCCACGTACATGGCGCTGTTCTGGTCGCCAAAGGACGCGGTCCAGGGCGATGTCTTCCGGATCTTCTATGTGCACGTTCCGTCGGCCTGGCTGGCCTACCTGGCATTCATCGTCGTCTTCGTTGCGAGCGTCGGTTGGCTCTGGACCAAGCGTCCGGTGTTCGACGCGGTCGCCGTCGCGTCCGCGGAGATCGGCGTGCTCTTCACCGGGATGACGCTCATGCTCGGCTCGCTTTGGGCCCGGCCGACCTGGGGCGTCTGGTGGACCTGGGAGCCGCGACTGGTGACGACCGCGGTGATGTTCACGATGTACGTTGGCTACCTTCTGCTTCGCAGCCTCTCGCCGGACCTCGAGCGACGCGCGACCCGCGCGGCGGTCCTCGGCGTGATCCTCGTCATCGACGTGCCGATCGTCCATCTCTCGGTGACCTGGATGAACTCACTCCACCAACTGCCGACGGTACTTCGTCCGGATGCGAGCCCAACGATCGATCCCCCGATGCTCGCGACGCTCTTGGTGAGCGTCGCGGCGTTCACCCTCATCTACGCGTATCTGATGACCGTCCGGGTGGGCATCGAGCGCCGGCGTCAGCAGCGGCTGCTCGAGGCGCGCGGCTAGATGAACATCGAGAACGTCGGCTACCTCGTCGCGGCCTTCGTCATCTGCTGGGGGAGTCTGGGGCTGTACTTCGCGTCGCTCTTCCTCCGCGGGGACGACGGTGGTCGGAGCGGGTAACCGGCTCGGCGGGAGGCGGGTACTGCTCCTCGCGGCGCTCGCGGTCGCGGTGCTCATCGGGTATTTCGCGACACAGGGGCTCACCAACGCGGCGGTGTACTACCTCACCCCGACCGAAGCTCGCGACCGACATCTTGCCGCCGGCCAGACCGCGCGCCTAGGGGGCCGGGTGCTCGCCGGATCGCTCCGCTACGACCCCGGCACGCGCGACCTCCGCTTCGCGATCGGCGACGGGCTCGTGACCGTAGCGGTCATCGGGAACGGCGCGCCTCCCGGCCTGCTGCGCGAAGGCGCCGGAGCGGTGGTCGAGGGCGCGTTCGCGGCGGACGGGACGTTCCGTGCGACCCAGGTGATCGCCAAGCACGACGAGCAGTACTCCGCACCGACGGCGTCGGCGACACCCGCGCATCGGGCGCCCTAGTGTCGCGTCCGACTTCCGGGACGCGACACTAGGGTGCTCGGCGACATCGGCGCCGCGACCCTGCGTGCGGCGCTCCTCCTGTCGCTGTGGGGCCTGGCTGCCGCCGGACATGCGGCCTGGCGGCGCGACGCGCGTTCGCTCCGGAGCGCGCAATGGGCTGCACTCGCCACGTTCGCGCTGTCGTCCCTTGCGGCGCTCAGCATGGTCGGCGCGCTCCTCGGCCACGATTTCAGCCTCCGCTACGTCGCGCTGAACAACGCTTGGGAGACCCCGCCGTTCTACAGCGCGATCTCGCTCTGGGGCGCGCTCGAAGGCTCGATCCTGTTGTGGACGGCGATCCTCGCCGGCGCCGCCGCGTGGGTCGCCTGGCGCGGGACCCGCACGCTCCCCCGCCTCGCCACGACCGCGCTCACGGTGCTCTTCGGGATGCTCGCGTTCTTCCTCGTCCTTGATGTGACCGCGGCGGACCCGTTCGTCCGGCTCGCCGAGATCCCGGCCAACGGACGCGGGCCGAACGCGCTTCTCCAGAACCACCCGCTCATGGCGCTCCACCCGCCACTGTTGTACCTGGGCTACGTGCTCACGAGCATCCCGTTCGCGTATGCGATCGCCGCGCTCATCCTCGGCGAGACGGGGGATCGCTGGCTCACCGCGACCCGCAAGGCCGCGCTCGCCTCGTGGGCCCTCTTGGGCGTGGGCATCGTCGCCGGTGCGTGGTGGTCGTACGCCGTGCTCGGGTGGGGCGGGTACTGGGCGTGGGACCCGGTCGAGAACGCGGCGATCATGCCCTGGCTCACCGCCACGGCATATCTCCACTCGGTCATGGTCGAGGAGAAGCGCCGGCTCCTTCGCTTCTGGAACCTCTCGCTCGTCATCGCGACATTCGCGCTCACGATCCTCGGCACGTTCCTCACTCGGAGCGGCGTGGTGAACTCGGTGCACAGCTTCACCCAGTCGGCGATCGGGCCGCTCCTCCTTGGCTATCTCGTCGCGATCCTGGTCCTGGGCGTCGGGCTGCTCCTCTATCGCGCGGGGGACCTTGGCGATCGCGGCACGATCGGCGCGCCGCTGTCGCGCGAGGCGATCTTCCTGTTCCAGAACGTGCTGTTCGTGGCGGCCACCTTCACCGTCCTCCTCGGAACGCTCTACCCGCTCATCGCCGAGGCGCTGTCCGGCGCGCAGCTGTCGATCGGCGCGCCGTATTTCGACCGAGTCGAGGTCCCGATCGGTCTCGCGCTCCTGTTCCTCATGGGCGTCGGACCGCAGCTTCCCTGGCACGGCGCGTCACGAGCGACGCTTGAGCGCCAGTTCACCATCCCGCTCGTCGCCGCGGGCGGCGGTGCCGTGATCGGCGTCTTGACCGGATACACCGGGATCGCACCGACCCTCACCTTCGCCCTCGCGGCGTTCGTCACCGCGACGATCGGCCAGGAATTCGCCCGGGGCGCACGGGCCCGCCGCGCGCTCCATGCCGAGGGGACGGTGGTCGCGGTCGCGAATCTATTCCGCCGGAACGGCCGCCGCTATGGCGGATATGTCGTGCACCTTGGGATCGTCATCGCGGTCGTCGCGATCGCCGCGAGCCAGGCCGGCACGACCGAGGTCGAACGGACTCTCGCCCCCGGCGACCGGATGGAGGTCGCCGGCTATACGGTCCTGTTCACCGGCCTCCGCGACGTCGTCGAGCCGCGGCGCGCGCAGACCGTCGCGGACCTCGAGGTCACCGGGAACGGCGCCAACGAGCGGCTGCATCCCGCGCTGGTCGACTATCCGAACAGCCAGCAGGCGATCGGCACGCCGAGCATCGGCGCGGGATCCCGGAACGACATCTACACCATCCTCGCCGCGTACGACGTCCGCGGGCACGCCTGGGCGACGATCCGGGTCCGGGTCATCCCGCTCGTGTCGTGGCTCTGGCTCGGTGGCGGCGTCGTCGGACTCGGCGCGCTCGTCGCGGCCTGGCCGCCGCCACGCCGCCGCGACTCTGCTGCCCGCACCGCCGTGGCCGTCGCCGGTGCGGTGGCCGGCACGGGTGCCGACTGATGCGGCGATGGCTGCGCTACCTCGCGGTGGCTGGCATCGCCGGGCTGGTGCTCGTCCTGCTCCTCGGCTTCCGTCGCGATCCGACGGATATCAGGACCGGCACCGTCGGGAAACCCGCGCCGGCGTTCGATCTCCCCGCGCTCGACGGGACCGGCAGGGTGGCGCTCTCGTCCTACGCCGGGAAGGTCATCGTCGTGAACTTCTGGGCATCGTGGTGCATCCCGTGCAAGCAGGAGAACCCCGCGCTCGTCGATATCTGGGAGCGCTACCACACCGTAGACGTCGTGCTCGTCGGCATCGTGTACCAAGATTCCCCCGACGCGGCGCGCGAGTACACCGCGCGCCTGGGGAATCGCTGGCCGAGCGGGATCGATGCCGACGGACGGACCGCCCTCTCCTACGGCGTGTTCGGGATCCCAGAGACCTTCTTCATCGGACCGGACGGCGTCATCGCCGGTCGGCACAAGGGCCCGATCGACGCCGCGACGCTCGCCGCGGGCATCGAGGCCCTCCGGCCGGCGGCGACGCGATGAGCCCAACACGAGCACGGCGCCTCACGATGCTCCTTGCCCTGATCGCGCTCGTGGCGGCGGCCGGCTGGGCCGCGCGTCCGCAGCCGGTCACCGACGGACAGCGCGTCGAACGGATCGCCGCCGAGCTTCGCTGCCCGGTGTGCCAGGGACTGTCGGTACAGGACTCGCCCTCCGAGACCGCGCGCGAGATGCGCGACCTCGTCGCGCAGCGCGTTGCGCAGGGAACGAGCGACGCCGAGATCCGGGAGGAGTTCCGCCGCGCCTATGGCGAGTGGGTCTTTCTCGCTCCGCCGCTGACCGGACCGAGCGGCCTGGCGTGGCTCGTCCCCCTCCTGCTAATCCTGGGCGGCGGCGCGATCGCGGTCGGCCGCGTGCGTCGCACCGCCGTTCCGGCAGAGGCTCCGCCGACGGAGCCGGACGCGCGAGTCGTCGAGCTGCGCGCGCGTGTCGCCCGCGAGGAGGCAGCGGAAGGATGACCGCGGCCATCGTCTTCGTGCTCGCCGTCGCCGCCGGCGCCTGGCTCGTCGCGCGCCCGTACCTTCGCCCCGCTCGGCCCGGTTGGCCCACCGACCCACCGGACCGCCACGACGATGTCGCGCAGGCGGTGTCGTCGCTGCGCGACCTCCAGTTCGCCGAGGCGGCCGGAACGATCGACCCGGCCGACGCGGGCCGGCTCCGCGGGCTCCTTGAGCGCTCCGCGTTCGTGAGCGGTCCCGACGCTCCCGCGCGCCGCGCCCCGGTGCGGACGCTCGTGACCGCGGCGCTGCTCGCCGGCATCGCGGCGATCCTGGTGGCCCAGAACCTTCCCCAGGAGGCCGGCGATCGCGCACCGGGCGGACCGCTCACCGGCACCGTCGGGGCCAGCGCGCCGTCGGTCGCGATCCTCGAGTCGCGTGCGAAGGCGGCGCCGCGCGACGTGCCGACGCTCCTCGCACTCGCCGACGCCTATCGTCAGGACGGGCGGGCTCGCGACGCGATCGCGGCGTATCAGACCGTGCTCGGCATCGACCGCGAGAGCGTCCCAGCGCTGAACGGACTCGCGCTGATCCTGGCACAGGCTGGTGAGCAGGTCGCGGCGGCCGTGGCGACCGACCGGGTCCTGGTCCTCCGGCCAAAGGATCCCGACGCGCTCTTCCTCAGGGGCCTGTTGCGCTACAAGGCAGAGGACTGGACCGGCGCCGTGACCGCTTGGACGGTGTACCTCGACGTCGGCGAGTTCCATCCTGCGGCCGCGATGGTCCGCGAGCTCTACGCCGATGCGGTGCGGCGCGCCGGCGAGTAGCTACGCCGGGAGGTCGTGGAGCTCGGTGCGGATGCGGTCGATCTCGCCCGCGACGTACAGCTCCCGGAACGCCGCCACCACGCTTGGATCGAACTGCAGCGCGGTGCCGAGCTCGATCGCGGCGATCCCGCGCTCGGAGGTCCAGGCCTCTTTGTACGGCCGCTTGCTGGTGAGCGCGTCGAAGACGTCGGCGACGGACACGATCCGCGCGGCCAGGGGAATGGCCTCGCCGGCCAGGCCGTCGGGATACCCCGTCCCGTCCCAGCGCTCGTGGTGGTGGCGGGCGACCGCGCGCCCGGTGGCGAAGAACTGGGCCTCTCCCAGCATCGCCTCGCCGTCGATGCAGTGCTCCTTGATGACGTCGAACTGCTCGGTCGAGAGCTCGTGCGGCGAGCCGAGGATGTCGTCCGGGGTATGGATCTTGCCGACGTCGTGCAAGACGCTCGAGTATCCGTACTCCTCGACGACGTGCGGCGGGAGACCGACCTTGGTCGCGATCGCCTCGACATACCGACGGACGCGCATGAGGTGGTTCGCCGTCGTCTCGTCCTTCAGGGACACGGCCATGACGATATGGCTGACGCCCTGGAGGCCGGTGAGCCGCACCTCGGCGCTGGTGGCCTGCTCGGCCTCGAGGGCCCGCTCCAGCTCGCGACGGCGCTCGCGTTCGGTGCGGAGCATCGTCGCCAGATCCTCGGCATAGCGCGTCGCCTGCCGCTCGAGGAGCTGAAGCTCGCCGACCTTGGCATTGAAGTCATCGGCCAGGCGCCGCTCTCGCGCGTAGACCGCGGCAAAGTCCTGCGCCATCCGCAGCGCCTGCGCGTTCGCCTGTTCGGCAACGCGGATCGCCTGCTGGAGCAGCTGGCGGAAGATCTCGGGTCCCTTTTCCTCGGTCCTCGCCGATCCGGAGATCGTATCGAGGGATGGGGACAGCTCAACGACCTCGATGGTCCGGCCCGGGCCGGTATGCAGCGCGGTCGGGCGCTCCGCGGGGGTGTCCACGACCGATCCCCAGCTAGCCGGCGTGGGCCAGGATGGCCCGGATCGTATCGATGAGCTCGAGCGGTCCGAACGGCTTGGTGAGGTACTGGGCCGCGCCGGCGGCGAAGCCGACCGCGCGATCGCTCTCGCTGTCGTGGGCGGTGAGCATGATGACCGGAATGTCCTTCGTCGTCTCGTCCGCTTTGAGCGAGCGGCAGACGTCGAACCCGTTCGGGCCGCTCCCCATGTCCACGTCGAGGAGGATGAGGTTGGGCTGCTCGCTCTTCGCGAGCTGGAGCGCGGTGGTGCCGTTGTCCGCCTCGACGATGGTCCAGCCCTGCGTCGAAAGGGTGATGCGCACCATCTGGCGGATGGGGACAAGGTCGTCAGCGATGAGCAGCTTCGCCATCAGGTCACATCCTTTCCGTGCTGAACGGTAGCTCGCAGATCGCGGCGCTGGATCGATGGTAGCCAGGCGGGGCTCGGGGCGGACCCCCCGCGGGGGGACATTCCGCCGGTCACTTGTCCTCCCCCAGCGGAGCGACCGAGCGCTCGCGGGTCCAGGAATCGAGGGTGATGAGGCCGACCCGGGCCGCTTCGGCGACCGCCTCGAGGCGGGAGTGGGCGCCCAGCTTCCGCAGAACGGACTGGACGTGAGCCCGAAGGGTCGCGCTGGAGATCCCCAGGAGACGGGAGGCCTCGGCCGTGGACAGACCCTCGGCCAGGCGTTGGAGCACCTCGAGCTCCCGACCGGTGAGCGGCTCGACGATCTTCCTTGGGGTCTCCCGCTCGAGGAGCAGGCGCTGGAGCTCGCTTGGAGCAAAGAGGATCTCGCCGGCCGCCGCGGAGCGGACCCCGGCCACGACCTCCTCGAATCCGCGGTCCTTGGTCATGTGGCCAACGGCGCCCGAGCGCGCGACGTCGGACAGGACCGCCGCCGACGGATCACCGGTGAGGATGAGCACCGCGGTGTCGGGCAGGGTCGCCCGGACGGTGCGCGCGATGTCCGCGCCGGTCCCATCCGGGAGGTGGTAGTCGGCGAGGACGACGTCCGGGCGCAGCTCTGGCAGACGCTTGATCGCGGTCGCCACGTCGTGGATGACATCGGCGACCTCGATCCCGTCTGCGCCCCGCAGCGCGACCCGCAGCAGCTCCGCGAAGAGCCGCTCGTCGTCCACGATGAGCACCCGCGTGGGACCGCTGCGCTCCTTGGGCTCGTTCATGCTTTTCTGTCTCCCTCTTGCTGGTTGCGTACGCCCGCGGCGAGCGCGGCCACGACCGCTGCGTCGAGCTCGCCACGCTGGACCGCCTGTTGGAGGATCGCGACGGCCTCCGCGGCCGCCACCGCCGGACGGTCCGGACGGTCGATGAGCAGCGCTTCGAATCGATCCGCGACCGCGACGATCCGCACCTCCAGCGGGATCTGCGGCGCGCGCAGCCGGTCGGGATAACCCGAGCCATCGAGCTGCTCGTGGTGCGACCGGATGATCGGCAGGAGCCGCGCCAGCGGCCGGAACCCCGCGAGCAGCTCCTCGCCAAGGACCGAGTGACGTTCGATCGCGGCGCGCTCATCCGGGTTCAGCTCGGTCGCCTTGCGGACCAGGCCGATCGGCAGCTTGCTGTTCCCGATGTCACGGAGGAGCGCACCCAGACGCACGGTGCGGGCGCTCGCCTCAT
>JAYVCA010000138.1:0-8636 GCA_043750135.1 Chloroflexota bacterium
CGAAGCGGGCTCGACGGTCATGACCGAGATCCGTGGTGGCGCGACGAACTTTCTGGTCATGTCGTACATCCTCGTTGTCAACGCGGTCATCCTGGCGAACGCGGGCATGCCGTTCCCGGCCGTGGTGGCCGCGACGGCGCTCATGGCCGCGCTGTTCACCGCGGGCATGGGACTGTGGGCGAACTATCCCTACGCCGGTGCGGCTGGCCTCGGCATCAACGCCGTCGTCGCATTTGGTCTGGTCAAGGGCGCGGGTCTCTCGTGGCAGGGTGCCATGGGGGTCGTCGTTCTCGAGGGCGCGCTCATCTGCATCGCGATGGCACTCGGGCTCCGTCGCGCGCTCCTCGATGCGGTTCCCTACCAGCTGAAGCTCGGCATCGGCGCCGGGATCGGTGCCTTCATTTTTGCGATTGGCTTCTTCAATGGCGGACTCGCCATCGGGACGGGCAACCCATCCGATCCCGTCGCCCTGGGCAATCTGAACTCGGGGACGGCGATCGTCACGATCGCCGGACTGCTCATCACCGCCGCCCTCCACGCACGCGGAGTGAAGGGCACGCTGCTCCTCGGGATCGTCGGCGCGACCCTCGTCGCGATCTTGGTGAACGTGGCGACCGGCGGCGCGACCTACAAGGACCTGCCGGGTGTCGCGGTCATGCCGCCGAACCTCCTCGACACCCCGAACTTTGGGACGGTCGGCCAGTTCAACGTCACCGAAGTCTTCTCGAAGCTCGGCATCATCGTCGCGCTCCTCACCGTCTTCTCGCTCATGCTCTCCGACTTCTTCGACACCGCCGGCACCGTCGTGTCGGTCGCGGCCCAGGGTGGCTGGCTTCGACCCGATGGCCGGATCGACCGCTCGGATCGCGTGTTCTGGGTCGACTCGCTCGGCGCGCTCTTCGGCGGCGTGTTCGGTACATCGAGCAACACGACCTACATCGAGTCGGGCGCCGGCGTCGCCGACGGCGCACGCACCGGCCTCGCAAGCGTCGTCACCGCGATCCTGTTCCTTATCGCGATCTTCCTTGCCCCGATCGCGGGCATCGTCCCGCCGCAGGCGACCGCCGCCGCGCTCATGCTCGTCGGCTGGTTCATGTTCCGTCCGCTCCTGGACCTCAATAAGGTCGGGGATGTGGACTTCGCGACCGGCTTTGCCGTGCTGCTCACGGTGTTCGTGATGCCGCTGACGTACTCGATCACCAATGGGATCGGCGCCGGCTTCCTCGCGTTTTCGTTCCTCAAGCTCGTCAGCGGCAAAGGCCGCGACGTCAGCCTGTGGATGTGGATCGCCTCGATCGCCTTCCTCATCTACTTCGCCGACCCGTTCATCCGCAAGTTCGTCTAACGATCCGTCCTCGCGTCCGGCACCTTTCGGACGAACACGGGCCCCGCCACGAGGCGGGGCCCGCGTCGTTCTACGCGGCGGGCATCCGGCGGACGGCGCGGACCAGGCCAAAGCAGCCGGACAGCATCATCGCCCCGTGGGGGGCCGCAAGATACCAGCCGAGGCCATCGGCCATCGCGCGGTTCGGTCCGGTGACCGCGATCGCCTGGAACGGCGGGAGCTCACGGTATCCGTCAAGGACGAGCGCACCGTGGCCGTCGTCGTCGAAGACCTCGTCGTGGGTGACGTGTCCGTCGATGAGGCGGCCGACGAGGCGCGCAAGCTTCTCGGTGGTCATCGACTCGGTGTGGTGCTCCATCACGCCAAACAGCTCCTCGCCGCGCACGAGCAGCGCGAGGGTGTGCTGGTTCCCCACATTCACGATGCACACGCCCGTGCGCGCGTCGGCCGAGACGCGTGGATCCTCGAGCGCACCGAGCACCGCGACCGGCCCGGTATCGGCGACGATGGCCCCCGGCGCGTCGGCCTGGATAGCGACCAGGCGGGTGAGGTACTGGGGCGGAGTGCGCCAGACGTGCGCCGCGAGGGTGGAGCCGGGGGTGAGGAGCCGTCGCCAGTGCTCGAAACGGAAGAGGCGGTTGCTCGCCTTGGGGGAGAACCCATGGTCCTGCGCCGCGATCGCGATCGTTGGCGGGAGCATCACGTCGTACGGCGCCAGGGCCGCGGCCAGACGCGGGAGATCGACGTCGCGGAACTCGACTCCCACTACGCCCTGCGGCGGGTCATCGGTGACCACGATCCCGCGCGAGCGAAGGAGGTCGAGGTCGTCATGGACCGTGCGCGCGGCGCGCTCGGTGGCGTAGACCGCGAGTCCGGCCTCGAGGTGGCGCCAGACCGCGTTCGTGGTGTGGAAGCCGCCCATGAGATTGCCGTGGAGATACACCGGCCGGCCCGCCGCGCGAGCGCGAGCGATACGCGCGCCGGCGATGCTCGTCGCCGATGGCAGCACGAGCTGGACTGCGTTCTCCATCGGCTGCGCGGGGTCGTAAAGGAGCGTGTCCATCGTCCCCGCCCCGATGTCGATCGCGAGGATCCGTTCGTCGGCCATGCGTCGATGCTAGGCGAGCCGCGGCCTGCCGCCGCGCTGTCAAGGCGCTGCGCGGACCTAGCCTTTCACGCCGCCGACGCGGATGCCCTCGATGAAGAAGCGCTGGAAGGCAAAGAAGACGGCGATCATCGGAATCGCGGCGACGGCGGCGCCGGTCATGAGCATCCCGAAGTCAGTGTTGAATTCGCCCTGCAGCGTCGCGAGCCCGACCTGAACTGGGTACTTCGCGGGGTCGCGCAGAATGACGAGCGGAAAGATGAACGCATTCCAGTAGCGCTGGAACGTGAAGATCGCGAGTACCGCGAGCGCCGGCCGCGAGAGTGGCAGGATGATGCGCCGGTACACCTGCCACTCCGATGCGCCATCCAAGCGGGCCGCCTGCTCGAGTTCGCTCGGCAGCGTCTGGATGAACTGCTTCATCAGGAACACGCCGAACACGTCCGCGAGTCCGGGGAGGATGACCCCGGGGTAGGTGTCGAGCAGCCCCATCGTGCGCAGGATGAAGAACACCGGGATGAGCGTGACCTGCGCGGGCACCGTGAGCGTGCTCACCACGAGCCAGAACATGACGTTCTTTCCTGGGAAGCGACGCTTCGCGAACGCGTAGCCGGCCATGCTGTCGAACAGCAGGTGGAAGGCGGTGATGACGCCCGCGATGACGACGGTGTTCACCAGCCAGCGGACTATCGGCGTGGTTTCGAACAGACGCTGGTAGTTGCTGATCGTGAGCTCTCGCGGCACGATCTCCGGCGGCACCTTCACGACGTACTGGGCGGGACTCAGCGAGGTGAGGAAGAGCCAATAGAGCGGGAACAGCGAGAGCAGCCCGGCGACGAGCAGGATCGCGTGGATCGGGAGCCGGGTTCTAATACTCGACATCGGACCGGAGCGAGCGGAATTGCACGACGGCGACTGCGGCGGCCATGACGAAGAGGACGACGGCCATGGCACTCGCGAGCCCGTAGCGGCCGAACTGGAAGGCGGTGCTGTAGATGAGCTGAACGATTGTGATCGTCGCGTTGTTCGGTCCGCCGCCGTTCGTCATCACGTACACGCGCTCGAAGACCTGGAACGCGAGGATGGTGTAGATGACAAGCAGGTAAAGTGTCGTCGGCTTGAGCAGCGGGACGGTGATGTAGCGCCATTTCGTGAACCAACCCGCGCCCTCGACGTCCGCGGCCTCATAGAGCTCCTTCGGCAGCGAGCTGATCGCGGCCGAGTAAAGGACGACGCCGCCGCCGGGGATGGTGAGGACGGCGCTCAGGATGACCGCGAGCAGCGCCTGGTCCGAGCTGCCGATCCAAAGGAATGGTCCGAGACCGACCGTGACAAGCGCGGTGTTCGCTAGGCCGAAGGGGTTCGGGTTGAAGATCCAGCGCCAGACCATCGCGACGAGGATCGCGGAGTTCACCAGCGGGAGGTAGAAGAGCGCGCGGTAGAGGGTCTGGCTCCTGCGGCCGAGCGGCTGGATGAGGCTCGCGACGACGAGCGCCAGCGTCACCTGGGCGGCGACGACGATCGTCGCATAGAGCACCGTGTTCCCGAGCGCCTGGCGGAAGATGTGATCCTCTGCCAGGGTGGCGAAGTTCTCGAGACCGATCCACTCGCCACCAACGACTGTCGCGCTCTGGAGCGAGAGCGCGAATGCCTGCGCGACCGGCAGCAGTGTGAAGACGACGAAGAGCGAGAACGTCGGCAGGATGAAGAGGTACGACCAGCCGTGACGCCGCAGCGCCGCGGGCACGCTTACTTGTTCGCTTCGTCGAGCAGCTGCTGTGCGGCCGCCGCCACCTCATCCAACGCCTGCTTCGGCGTCTTCTTTCCTTCGAGCGCGGCGTCGCGCGCCGGGCGCAGGTACTTCTGGTCCATCTCCGCAAAGGTGCGGACGTTCGGCAGCACGTAGGTGAAGGAGCTCATCTTCGCCACCTTCGCCTTCGCCGGGTGGTACTCGCCGTAGATACCGGCCGCCGATACGCGCGCGGCGGGCGCCAGCCAGTACTCGACCGGCGGCGCCATCTTCTTGAGGTCCGGACCGATCTCGGGCCCGGTGAGGAACTTGGCGAAGCGGTGCGCGGCCGCCTTCTTCTCCGCATCCTGCTGCTCTCGCACGGCGATGAAGCCGACGCCGCCCCACGCGGTCTGCTCGCCCTTGCCCTTGGGGAAGTTCGCGATCTCCCAGGTCTTCCCGTACTCGAACTTCTTGTCCGCGTTAAGAACGTTGATCATCGCGCTCGGGCGCTGGAGGATCGCGACGTCGCCGCTGATGAAGCGCGCCTGCGCGTCGTTCGGGTTGAGCGTGAGGAAGTCGGGCGGCATGACCTTTTGCGTGGCGAGGGCCACCCATTTCTCGAGGCCGCTCACGGCCTCGGGGCTGTTGAAGGTCCACTTCTTGACGTCCTTGTCGTAGGGCCGGCCGCCGTCGATGAGCATGAAGGCGAACTCGTCATTCGCGTGCGCAAAGCCATACACCTGCTTACCGTCCGCGCGCTTGAACGTGAGCTTCTTCGCCGCGTCGAGGAACTCCTCGTAGGTCCAGTTGCCGTCCTTCGGCGGCGTGACGCCGCGCTCCCTGAAGAGGTCGAGGTTGAGGTACTCGAACCAGGGGACGATCCACAGCGGATAGGCCACGACCTTGTTCTTGTAGGTCGTCGCCTGGAGCGCGCTCGCGTTGAAGTCGCGCCGCTCCGCATCGGTGAGCGGCACCTCGGAGAGCTGGCCCGCGGCCGCGTACTTGAGCACGTCACCGCCGGTGGTGTGGAAGACATCCGGACCCGCCTTCTGCTGGAGGATCGCGATGTCGAACTTCTGGTCGGTCTCCGGGCCGAACGGGCCGCCCTGGATCGAGATCGTGACGTTCGACTGCCGCTCGCGGAACGCCTTCACCGCCGCGTCGGAGGTCGCTGTCTCCGCGTTCTGACTGCCGGGGGTGTAGTTCCTGCGCCACCATTCGAGGTTCACCGGCGTGGCCGTGGAACCTGTCGCCGACCCCGCCGGACTCGCGCCGGAGGGACCTCCTGTGGGAGCACAGGCGGTGACGACGCCGACCGCTGCCATGGTCTGAAGAAACCGCCTGCGAGAGATCGTCGTGCCGGCATCGCGCTCCATTGCTTCTCCCCCCAACGAATCTCGCGGCGGATTATACCTGTGTGCCCGAGCGAGATCGTGCCGGCACGAAGTGCTGCGGATCAGGTAGATCGTGGTGCATTCGTTGCTCTCCGAGCTTCCTTTGCTCGAGCCGACGGCAGGTTCGGGTTCGTCGACGCGAAGGAGGTCGATGTCGACGCGCGTCGGCCTTCCCTTAGACTGACCGCATTCCCGGCGTGACCAGGGGAGGTCGCATAGAGGCCGAGTGCGGAGGTTTGCTAAACCTCTACAGGGGGTTTCTCCTGTCGCGGGTTCGAATCCCGCCCTCCCCGCAGCCTGCGTCCCTAGTCACCGAGCGGGCGGAATACCAGTCCGGCAGGCACCTTGGGATAGAAGTATGTGGTCTTCTGCGGCAGCCGCTCCCAGGCGTCGGCGACCGATTGGAGCGTCGCGGCGTTCACCGTACGGAGCAGGATCGTGCTCGCGCCGTCCCGCGCGGCATCGATCGCAACTTCGGTGTCGTGCTCGTAGCTGACCTCGGCGCCGGCGTCCCGCGCCGGTCGCAGCACGAGCTCCTCAGCTTGCGCCACCGGTAGGGTGCGCCAGCTCTCCGGCAGGGCGGACAGGTCGAGTCCGGCCTTCGGCGTGAGCGTCGTGTAGGTGCCGTCGCGCACGAGCACGATCCCGGGCTGGATGTCGCCGAGCGCCCCCCGATCGATGACCGCGGTGTCCATCGATCGCGCGACCGCCGCGTCGATCGCGTCTCGCGCGCCGGTGACGACGCGGTGCGTGGCGAAGATCCGCAGGCCCGGGTCGTCGAGCGCGCAGAGGAAGGTGAGGACGAACTGCACGCTGTCATCGTCGAGCTCGACACGTCCGGCCTCCTGCTCTTCGCGCAGGTAGGCCATCGCGGTCTCGTAGCGGTGATGCCCGTCGGCGATATAGACGCGCTTGTCCTTCAGCAGACCCGAGAGCTTTCCCGCGAGCGGCTTGTCATCAAGGGCCCACAGGAGGTGTCGCTCGGTGCCGACACGGGCGTCGGCCAGCAGTCGTGCCGGGCCGCGGACCATCCAGGCCTCAAGCGCGGCGGCGACGGCACCTTTGGCGTCATCGAACATGCCGAACACCGGGCTGGTGTTCGTCCGCGTCGCGCGGAGGAGCCGGAGCCGGTCGATCTTCGGCTTGGCGAACGTCTTCTCGTGCGGCCGGACGATCCCACGGCCCTCTTGATATAGCCGGAGCCCGCCGAAGAACCCGCGTCGCCGGATCCGCTGCCCGCCGAGCTCGAAGTAATGATCGTGAAGGTAGAACGCCGGTACTGCGTCCACCTTGAGGACGCCGGCCCCGAGCCAGGACTCGATCGCGGCCTTCGCCCGGGTGTACCGGTTCGTCACCGGGTCGTCGCCAGGCTCGTCGCGGCCGGCTTCGAGCCGCACCGCGTTGTATGGGCTGCGGTCGTAGAGCGCGGCGCGTCCGGTCTCAGCGATGACGTCGTAGGGGGGCGAGATCAGGTCGCCCAGTTGACCAGCCTTCGTCTCGTCATAGCGCAGCCCGTGGAAGGGCGTGACTTCGGCCATGGCCAAAGCGTAGGGTCTCCCGGTGCTCGACACCGCCGCGCAGGACCGCGAGGTCCGGATCGCCATCGCCGCCGAGATCCAGGGTAGCGGTGCGATCCCGAGCGCCGCGGATGTCGCCGCGCGGCTGGGCACCACGACCGATGCGGTCTTCGAAGCATTCACGCGGCTCTTTGCCGCACGGGTCCTGATCCTCGATGCCGCCAGCCGGGAGATCCTTGCCTTCGATCCATTCTCGACCGGGCCGACCGATTTCGCCGTGAGTGCCGTCGGCCGGGAGTGGTGGGGGATCTGCGGCTGGGACGCGCTCGGGATCCCGGCCGCGCTCCGAAGCGACGGCACCCTGCGGACCCGCTGCGGTGACTGCGGCGAGCGGCTCGAGGTCAGCGTGACCGGCGGTACCGTCAACGGGCCGGAGGGCACCGTCCTGCAGATCGGCCCGCCCGCGCTCCAGTGGTGGAAGGACATCATCTTCACCTGATCGACGATGCTGCTCTTCCGGTCGGAAGAGCACGCCGCGCGCTGGCGAGAGCGCCACGACCTCGCGGATGCCGCGACGATGCCGCTGGAGACCGCCTGGCGGCTGGCGAAGGCCTGGTACGAGCGCAAGCTCGATCCGGACTGGCGCCGGCACACGCTCGAGGAGGCTGAGGCGTTGTTCGCGGAGCTCGGGCTCGTTGGCGAATTCTGGCGGCTGCGACCGAAATAATCGGTCGACGCGGTCCGTTCTTACCGTTGCGAGCGCAACGACCTCGCCAAGGAGCCTGAATATGCCGGCGGTCACCAGCGCGAACATCCTCGCCCTCCCGGCGGTCCAAGCGAGCGCCGATCAGCTCGCGCGATCGCGCCCGGTCCGTACCATCGTCACCGCGATCAAGACATACGAAGGTGAGGGCTTCCCCGTTCGTCGCCCGTTCCCGGGCCTCGACCGCGGTGTCGCGGACCCGTTCCTGCTCCTCGACCAGATGGGTGAGGTCCAGTACGCACCAGGTGAAGCGAAGGGCGCCCCGGATCACCCGCACCGCGGCTTCGAGACCGTCACCTACATGATCGACGGGGAGTTCGTGCATCGCGACTCGACCGGCGGCGGCGGGGTCATCGCGAACGGCTCGACGCAGTGGATGACCGCCGGCGCGGGCATCGTGCACTCGGAGATGCCGCCCGAGGCGCTCATCCGCAGCGGCGGCCTGTTCCACGGGATCCAGCTCTGGGTCAACCTCCCGGCCTCGGAGAAGTGGACGCCGGCCCGATATCAGGACATCGCCGCGTCGTCGGTGAAGCTCGTACGGTCGGCCGACGGCGGCGCGCTCGTGCGCGTCATCGCCGGCGAGATCGGCGGACACGCCGGCCCGGGGGCGACGCACACGCCGATCGCGTACGCCCACGCGACGCTCGCCGCAGGCGCACGCCTCGACGTCCCGTGGCGCGAGGACTTCAACGCGCTCGTCTACGCCCTCTCCGGCCTGGGCCGGGTCGGCACCGCCGGCCTGGCGATCGAGTCCGGGCAACTCGCGGTCTTCGGCCC